>JADGBG010000146.1 GCA_015231605.1 Alphaproteobacteria bacterium
AGTGACGCGGCACGCGGCGGGTGAACGTCCACGCCAGCGCGCCGCACGCCGCGATCACCGCCATCATCGGCAACGGCGTGCCATCGTGCAGATACCCCACCAGCAAACCCGCCAGCGAAGCCAGCGACATCTGCGAAAATCCCAACAACGCCGACGCCGCGCCGGCCATGCGGGGAACCGGCCCGATCGCCCCGGCCATGGCGTCGGGCAGCACGAAGCCCGTCGACATCGGGTCCCAGAACATCGGCGCGACCACCGCCGCCACCGACGGCGGCTGGGTCCAGGCCACCAGCAGGCACGCCAGCCCCGCCAGCAGGGCGATGCGCCCGCCGACGCGGATGGTGTGCGCCACGCCCCGGCGCAGGAAAAACCGCGCCGCCGCCTGGGTCCCCACGATGTAGCCCATCACCACCGCGCCGAACGCGTAGCCGAACCGTTCCGGGGCCATGCCCAGATCGCCGATCAGCACGAAGCTGGACCCGGAAATGAACGCGAACAGGCCGGAGAAGCTGAACGCCAGCGCCAGCAAGTGATCGCGATAGGACGCATCGCCGATCAGCGCGCCATAATTGGCGGCCATGCGCCGGGGTCTCATCGCCATGGCGTCCGGCGCGCCGTGGGTTTCCGGAAACAGCGCCGCCACCAGAAGCAGCAACGCAGCGCCCACCCCGGCCAGGGCCCAGAAATTGGACTGCCAGCCGAACTGGGCGGTCAATTGCCCGCCCACGAACGGGGCCATCAGGGGCGCGATCGCCATGGCCGTGCCCATGTGGGTAAGCAGCCGCGCCGCGTCCTTGAGGCCGTGGATGTCGCGCACCACGGCGCGGCCCACCGCCGCCCCGGCGCACGCGCCCGCGGCCTGAAAAAACCGCCCCGCCACCAGCGCCGCGATGCTGTCGGCGAGAATGCACGCCACCGACGCCGCCAAGTACAGGGACATGCCCGCCACCAGCACCGGACGCCGCCCGAAGCGGTCCGACAGCGGCCCCATGATCAGCTGCGCCCCCGCGAAGCCGAACAGATAGACGCTGAGCGTCAGTTGCACGTCGCCCGCCGTGACGCCGAAGGCGTCCTGAATCGCGGGCATGGCCGGCAGGTAGAGATCCGTCGAAATGGGCGCCACCGCGACCAGGGCCGTCAACGCCGCCGCCATGGCGAAGGACTGGGGGGAAAGGCGCATGGGGGCTCGCGATCTCTTGGCTGGGATACGGTCGACATGGTGACCGAATGCGCGAAAAAGGCAAGCCCGCCGACGGGGTCACGTTGTCGTGATGGCCGTCATGGCGGGCTGTCATTTGCCGTGAAAGCGTTTACAATCGGAGTTGCGACCGAGGGATCGAAATCAGAAGGCGGGCCAACCGCACCTGTCAGATAATGGGACTTTGTGCGTGCAGGGAATCCGTTTCGTCATGGCCGCGCTTGCGGCGCTGGTGGTTGTGTGCGGCGGGGCGGGGCAGGCCCGCGCCGCGGAGCAGGTCTTCGTGCTGCATTCCTACAGCCAGGAATATCCCTGGACCAGGGGCCAGCACCAGGGCTTTCTCGACGCGCTGCAGGCCGACACCGCGCATTCCTTCGATTTCAAGGTCGAATACCTCGACACCAAGCGCGCCGGCTACGCCCCCGAATACGCCGCCATGATGGCCGCGCACCTCAAGCAAAAATACGCGAACTACCGCCCTGCGGCCATTTACGTCACCGACGACAACGCCTTGAGCTTCGCGCTTGAACACGTGGACGCCCTTTTCCCCGGCGCGCCGGTGTTTTTTCCGGGGTCAACGACTACGGCGTGCTGCTGAAACTCGATCCGTCGCGCGTTACCGGCGTATTCGAGAAAAAGGAGATCCAGCCCAACCTGCGGCTGTTGCGCCTGATCGCGCCGGACGCCCGGGAGTTCGCCATCGTCGGCGACGCCTCCACGACCTATGACGCCATCGCCGCCGAAATCGGAGTCGAACTCACCCAGGTTCAAGGGTTCAAGGCGCGCTTCATCGCCAGCCCGCGCCTGTCCGAAATCGTCGAGGCCCTCAAGGCGTTCACGGGGCGCTACGTGTTCCTCACCACCATGGGCGCGGTCAGCGACGAAACCGGACGGACCCTGCCGCTCGCGGAAACGCTGCGCGCCGTCACCCATGCGGGCGACTTCGTGGTGTTCAGCATGGAGGACGCCTACCTCATCGAAGGCGTCATGGGCGGCTTCGTCACCAGCGGTCCCAGCCACGGCCGGACCGCCGCGGGTCTGCTGCTTCGCCATCTGAACGGCGCGAGCCTCAAGGACCTGCCCCCGGTCCAGGACAGTCCCAACGTTTACATGTTCGACCAGGGACAGCTCAACCGCGCGGGGCTCGGCCTGCCCGAACCCATCGCCCGCCGCGCCCAGTTGTTCAACATCCAGCCCACCTTCTACGAAGCCAACCGCGCCTTGATTTTGACCGCGCTCTACACCCTGGGCGCGGCGGCCGTTCTGGCCCTGCTCCTGGTATATTGGGCGAACCTACAGAAAAACCGCAAACTGGCGGAAAACGCCAAGACCCTGAGGGAAAGCGAAGACCGCTTCCGCCGCCTGTCCGAGCTGTCGGTCGAGGGCCTGATCATCAACCGCAAGGGCATGGTGCTGGACAGCAACCGTTCGGTCGAGGAGATGTTCGGCTACAGCCACGACGAGTTCAAGACCGTCACCCCCGCCACCGTGATCGCCCCGGAATACATGTCCGTGGTCATGGACCACATCCAAAAAGACCAGGAGGACCCGTACGAGGTCGTTGGCGTCAAAAAGGACGGGAGCCGCTTCCCCATCGAAATCCGCGCCAAGATGATCGACATCGAGGGCGACCCCGTGCGCGTGAGCTGCATCCGCGACATCACCGAACGGAAGAAAACCGAGCGGCGGCGGGAAACCGACGCCCGGCGCCTGCGCCGCTTGTTGGAACTGAACCGCGACGCCGTCCGGCTGGACGAAAGTGAACTGTTGAAGCGCGCGCTCGACATCGCGGTCGATGTCACCGCCAGCAAGATCGGGTATCTGCATCTGGTCAACGCCGATCAGAAAAGCCTCACGCTTTCCACCTGGAACGACGAGGCGCTGAAGGGCTGCACGGCCCCCTACGACACCCATTACCCCGTGGAACACGCCGGGGTGTGGGCCGACGCGCTGCGCCTCAAGCAACCCGTGGTGCACAACGACTATCCGACCCTGGAAACCAAAAACGGCTATCCGGACGGCCACTTTCCGGTCCTGCGCCACATGAGCGCCCCGGTCATGGACGGGGATCGGGTGCGTCTGATCGTCGGCGTCGGCAACAAGGACGAGCCCTACGACGACATCGACATCGACGAATTGCAGCGGGTGGCCGACGAAATTCAGAAATTCGTCGAACGCCGCCGCGTCGAATTGGCGTTGCGCGAAAGGACATCCGAACTGGTCCGCGCCAAGGAAATCGCCGAACGGGCGAAGGAAGACGCCGAACGTGCCCAGGAGGAGACGGAAAAGGCCAGCCGCGCCAAATCCGAATTCCTGTCGTCCATGAGCCACGAGCTGCGCACGCCGCTCAACGCCATCCTCGGCTTCGCCCAGGTTCTGGACGTCAACCCCAAGGAACCGCTGAGCCCCGAACAAAAGCTCGCCGTCCACCAGATCACCAAGGGCGGCAAGCATTTGTTGTCTTTGATCAACGACGTCCTGGACCTGGCGCGCATCGACGCGGGCAGAATGGATCTCAGCATCGAGGACGTGCCCATGGGGCCCCTCTTCGACGAATGCCGCGCCTTGATCGACGCCATGGCCGCGCCCAGGGCCATCGCGGTCCGATTCGCGTCCCCCGCCGTCGGCCGGGTGCGCGCGGACTACACCCGCATCAAGCAGGTCCTGCTGAACCTGCTGTCCAACGCGGTCAAGTACAACCACGACGGCGGACGCGTGGACGTCGTCTGCGAGCTCCTGGACGGCGGCATGGCGCGGGTTCGCGTCACGGACACCGGTCCAGGCATCGCCGAGGACAAACAGGCCGAGATGTTCCAGCCGTTTTCCCGCCTGGGCGCGGAAAGCGGGACCATCGAAGGCACCGGCATCGGCCTGGTGATCGCCCGCCAGTTGATCGAGGCCATGGGCGGGACCATCGATTTCACCAGCCGCCCGGGAAAAGGGTCATCGTTCTGGTTCGACATTCCCGCCGTCGACCGGGACGGCGGCGCGGCGGCGCCATCCCCCCTGGACGCCGCGGCGGATGACACGCCGTTGGGCCACGGCGTCGCCGGGCGCATCGTCTACGTCGAGGACAACCCGGCCAACATCGCCCTGATGCAGTCCATCCTGCGTCACATCGACGGCCTGGAGCTGACCGCCGTGCACACCGCCGAATTGGGTTTGGAGGTGATCCGCACCGAACGCCCCGATCTCGTGCTGATGGACATCAACCTGCCGGGCATGAGCGGCATCGAGGCCCTGGCGAGGATGCGCGAAGACGAAACCATGAAGGACATCCCCACCATCGCCATCAGCGCCGCCGCGATGCCCAGCGAAGTGCAGGCGGGCCTCGACGCCGGGTTCCTGGCCTATCTCACCAAGCCGTTCAACGTGGCGGAAATGCTGGGCGTGATCAAGGATATCCTGGCCGGCAACCGCTGAACGCGGACGCGCTCGGATCAATCCCGGTTGATGCGCTTGATGGTGTTGGTGGTGGAATGGCCGTCGACCAGCGCGGCCAGGGCCACGCGCCCGCCGTAGCCCATCACCACGTCGGCCCCGACCACGGTTTCGACGGTGTAGTCGGCCCCCTTGACCAGGACGGCGGGACGCAGCGTTTCGATGAGTTCCAGCGGCGTATCCTCGGAAAACAGCACCACCAGATCCACCGCCGACAACGCCCCCAGCACGGCGGCGCGGGCGGCCTCGCTTTGCACCGGGCGGGTTTCGCCCTTGAGACGCTTCACCGACGCGTCGGAATTCAACCCGACCACCAGCAGGTCGCACGCCGCGCGGGCCTGGGTCAGCAGCGAAATATGGCCGGGGTGCAACAGATCGAAGCAGCCGTTGGTGAAGCCGACCTCGAGCCCCTGGTCGCGCCAGCTTGCCGTCAGGCGGCGGGCCTGTTCCCAGTCCACCAGCTTGTCCTCGGCCAGATCCAGGTCCTGGTGGTGGAGCGCGCTGATCAGTTCGGTGGTGCTCACCGTGGCCGTGCCGGCCTTGCCCACGACCACGCCCGCGGCCGCGTTGGCGAGCCGGGCGGCGTCGTCCATGTCGGCACCCGCCGCCAGCGCCAGCGCCAGGGTCGCCACCACCGTGTCGCCCGCGCCGGAAACGTCGAACACTTCCCGCGCCCGCGCCTTCAGGTGCAACGGCCCCGCATCGCGCGACACCAGGGTCATGCCCTCGGCGCTGCGCGTGGCCAGCACGGCGCGCACGCCGCATTCCGCGATGAGTTTTTCGCACGCCGCCACCACGGCCGCGTCGCCGTCCACCGCCATGCCGGTGGCCTGGGCGAGTTCCTTTTTGTTGGGCGTGATCAGGTCGGCGTCGCGATACCGCGCATAGTCCCGGCCCTTGGGGTCGACCACCACCTGCACGCCGGCGGCGTGCGCCCGTTCGATGGCCGCGCCGATCACCGCCGGGCTCAGAACCCCCTTGCCGTAGTCCGACAGCACCACGCACGTGCGCGAGCCGTCGGAAAGATCGATGGCGTTCAGCACCGCGCGCTCGGCGTCGGGGCCCAGCGGATGGAGGTCCTCGACGTCGGCGCGCACGAGCTGTTGGCCCGCGCCGACGAACCGGGTCTTGAGCGTGGTCTTGCGCCCCAGGTCGGTCACGAGCCCGGCGGAAATGCCATCAAGCTTGTCCAGAAGGCCCACCACCTCGTTCCCCGCGCCGTCGCCGCCCACCACCGACACGAACCGCCCCGCGCCGCCCAGCGCGGCGATGTTGGCCGCGACGTTGCCCGCGCCGCCCAGCATCGCGCTTTCGCGCGTCACCCGCAGCACCGGGATCGGGGCCTCGGGGGAAATGCGGTCCACATCGCCGTGAACATAGCGGTCCAGCATGACGTCGCCGACGCACAAGACTGCGGCCCCTTGCAGGTTTTGCGCCACGGCAGCCAGGCTCGACAGATTCGTGGAGGACGCGCTCATCGCCGGATCACCCCAACAGTTCGCGGAAATGCCGGATGGTCTGCTCCAGGCCCTGTTCCAGC
>JADGBG010000010.1 GCA_015231605.1 Alphaproteobacteria bacterium
GTCAAGGTCAGGCCGCCAAGGTCGCTGGGCATCAAGGTCCAGGTGCCGTCGCCGTTGTCGGTTCCCGCCGACAGGGCCGCGCCTACCGGCACGCCGGTCAGCAGGATGCTTTCCACCGTTTCATTGGTGCTCCCGGCCATCGCGGTCGCAATGGTCAGCATGATCGAGCTGTCTTCCGCGCCCGTGACGTCGGCCACCGCCAACTGCGGGGTGTCGGCGACCGGGGCCACGTTGACGCTGAAGCTGCTGGTGGCGACGCCGCCGTCGCTGGACACCGCCTGCACGCCCAGGTTAAGGGTCCCGTTGAAATCCTTGGGCGGGGTCAGGGACAGGCTGCTCAATTGCGACGGACGCAACGTCCAGGTGCCGTCGCCGTTGTCGGTCCCGACCGACAGGGCCGCGCCCGAAGGCACGCCCGTGACCACGACGCTGGCCACCGTATGCGTGGTATCCGCCGGCATGGTGGCGGCGATGGTCAGTGCGACCGCGCCGTCCTCGAACCCGGTGACGTTGGCGGCAGCCACCTGCGGGACGTCGACGACCGGCGTCACGGTCACGGTGACCGTTGCGGTCGCGACCGCGCCGTTGGCGTCGGTCACCAGATAGGTGAAGGTATCGGTGCCGCCAAAATCGGTTTTCGGAATGTAGGTGAAGGTGCCGTCCGCATTGACAACCACGGTCCCGTTCACCGGCGCGCCATCGGTGGCGAGGCTGAACACCAGCTCGCCGCCCTCCAGGTCGGCCGCCTGCAACTGCCCGCTGAACACGTTGTCTTCGGCGAGGATCGCCGAACCGGCCTCGGCGACCGGCGGGGCGTTGACGGGTTCGACCGCCACCACGACCGGCGTTTCGGCCGTCACGACGGCCTCCGGACCCACCGGCGCGGGTTCGGGCGCGCCGCCCACGTCGACGGCTTCGGATTCGACCACGTCGAGACCCGCCGTCACGTCCATGGGCCGCACTTCGTCGCCGAACACCACGTTCGTTTCAGCCTCCAATTCATCGGCCGTCACGCCCGGACCGGCGGCCGTGTCGAAACTGGCCAGGCTTTCCTCGTCTTCCTGATTCTCGTCACCCGCCGCCGTTTCGAAATCCGCCAAGCCCTCGCGCCCGGCCTCACCGCTGGGAACGGCGCCTTCCTGCTGACCATAGGTGTTGGCGTTGGTGCCTTCCACCGGCAGCACTTGCAGGGCCGATCCATATTGCTCGACAAGGCTTTCGACGCTCGCCAACGCAAGCGCTTGCGGCGGAGTCAGGAACGACAAGACCTGCACGCCCGTAAACGCCTGGTTCAGCGTGAACACGCCACCCGCATTGCTGACGATCACCTCGCCGACAAAGCCGTCGGCTTCTTCCATCAGCACGACGTTCAAGACGTCGCCGCGGCCCAGGTCCAGCCCGACCTGGGTGCCCCGAATCCCGATGGTCGCCATCGGCGTGAACACCTGCATGGCCTCCGGATCGGTCTTGGCGATTTCGCCGGACACCATGGTGAAGACGCCGCGCAGGACGGAAAGCCCGATGGACCCTTCCTGAACGCTCGGGTCGTAAACCATTTCATCAAGGACCATCAACGCGTCCTCGCCCATCGCAAGCGACGTGCCATCGGCCAGCAGGATGCCGATGCCGCCATCTCCGGCGGTTTCAACGATGTCGCCGAGAAACACCGGATCGCCTTCGTTGAGGGTCACCTTGGTTCCGTCGGCGCGGGTGATCGTCACCTCGCCGTCGATGTTGACCACGCGGCCGATGGCTTCACTGGCCCCGGCGGTTCCAGCCACCTGGGCCGGAGTGGGCGAACCCGCCAACCGGGCGACCAGGTCGCCGTCAAAATGCGCGCCGCCATCCGTCACGAGGGTCGGCGGCGTTTCCTGCATGAAGAAATCCGTGACGACCACTTCCTCGCCATCCGGCGTGGTCATCACCAAATCCGGACCGGCACGCACGAAGTCCACCTCGGCCGGGTTGAAGCCCGGGGGCAAGAGAACCTCATCGCCCGTGGCATGCACATAGACGCCCGCACTGGCACCGCCACCGCCGGTCGTTTCCGGTGACCTGTAAAGGGTGGGATTGAACTTGCGCGTCATGACCGCCTCCTCCTGCTAGAGGCTCCGCCCGGCGTCCACGCGCACTCCGCTTTGAGCGCACACCGCCTGATCCACTTACCATTCTAGCATTTCCCCCCAAAAAAAGCGCGGATTGCCGCGCCTCGCCGCGTAGGATCAATGTCTTTTCTTAATCCGGCCCCGTGGTACTCTCCGGGAATGTGGAGCGGAGTTGCATGACGGAAATCGCCGATGCGTTTTGGATCGCCTTGCGCCTGATCGGCACGCTGGATTCCCAGCTGGCCGAAATCGTCGGTCTGTCGCTGACCGTCAGCCTCAGCGCGGTGCTCCTGTCCGCCGTGATCGGCCTGCCGCTGGGCGCGGCATTGGCGATGTTGCGCTTTCCCGGCCGCAAGATCGTACTGGTCGGCGTCAACGCGTTGATGGGGTTGCCGCCGGTCGTGGTGGGGCTAATGGTCTATCTGATGCTGTCCAGAAGTGGGCCGTTGGGCGTGTTCGGACTGCTCTACACCCCCACCGCCATGATCATCGCCCAGGTATTGCTGGTGACCCCGATCATCGCCGCCTTGACCCGTCAGGTGATCGAAGACCTGTGGCGCGAATACGCCGAACAGTTGACCAGCCTGGGGGCGTCGCCGGTGCGTGCGATCCCGACGCTGGTGATGGACGGGCGGTTTTCCCTGCTGACCGCCGTGCTGGCCGGGTTCGGACGCGCCACGGCGGAAGTCGGCGCGGTGATGATCGTCGGCGGCAACATCGATCACGTCACCCGGGTGATGACCACCGCCATCGCGCTGGAGGTCAGCAAGGGCGACCTGGGCCTGGCGCTGGGGCTCGGCATGGTGCTTCTGGGGCTGTCCGTCGCCATCGGGGCCGTCGCCCAACTGGTCAAGGATCGCCGCGAACGGAGGGCTTGGTGATGCCCGGATCGGCCCTGCCCCTCACCCTCGACGGCGTTTGGTACCACAGCACCAACGGACGCGCGCGCGCGCCCAAGATGCCCTTGATCAAGGACCTCAACGTCCGCCTCACGGCCGGGCCGCGCACCGTGGTGGTGGGGCCCAACGGCGCGGGCAAAAGCCTGTTCCTGCGGTTATGCCACGGGCTTCTCACGCCCAGCCAGGGGACCGTCGCGCACGGACCCGGCGTCCAGGCGATGGTGTTCCAGCGCCCCGTGATGCTGCGCCGCAGCGTGCGCGCCAATGTCGATTACGCCCTGACCCTGCACCGCGTGCCGCGGGGCGAGCGGGCGGCGATGATCGACGCCGTCCTGACCAAGACCGGCCTCGGCCGCCATGCCGACGCCCCGGCGCGGGTGTTGTCGTTCGGCGAACAACAACGTCTCGCCATCGCGCGGGCCTGGGCACTGCGCCCCGAAATTCTCTTCATGGACGAGCCCACCGCCAGCCTGGACCCGTCCGCCACCCATCAGATCGAGGAGTTGATCTTCGCCATCCACGCCCAGGGGACCAAAATCGTCATGACCACCCACGACCTGGGCCAGGCCCGGCGCATCGCCGACGAGGTGCTGTTCCTGCACCGGGGACGCCTGCTGGAACAGGCCCCGGCGCAACAGTTTTTCGAACACCCCGGAAATGACCTTGCCCAGGCGTTCATACGGGGTGATCTTCTGTGGTGGACGCGCGGTCGGGGACCGCGCCGTGATCCGAAGCACAGCCGATAAGGAATAGAACATGCGATTGCTTGCCGCCGTTTCCGCCACCCTCGCCCTGTTGCTGAGCGCTCACGCCTGGGCCGGGGAATTCATCACCGTGACGTCGACCACCTCGACCCAGAATTCCGGCCTGTTCGAGGACATCCTGCCGAAATTCACCGCCAAGACCGGGATCGAGGTGCGCGTGGTCGCCGTGGGCACCGGCCAGGCCATCAAGATCGCCCAGCGCGGCGACGCGGACGTGCTGTTCGTGCACCACCGCCCGTCGGAAGACGCCTTCGTCGCCGAGGGCAATGGCGTGAAGCGCCTCGACGTGATGATGAACGATTTCCTCATCGTCGGCCCCGCCGCCGACCCCGCCGGGGTCAAGGGCGCGGGAGACGCGGTGGATGCGCTCATGAAAATCATGAACACCTCCGCCCCGTTCGTGTCGCGCGGCGACGACAGCGGCACGCACAAACGCGAACTGGGTCTGTGGAAGGCCGCCGGACTCGATCCCAAGGCCCATTCGGGAACCTGGTACCGCGAAGCCGGGGCCGGCATGGGCGCGACGCTCAACATGGCCCAGGCCATGGGGGCCTATGCCATCGCCGACCGGGGCACCTGGATCGCGTTCAAGAACAAGGACGGCCTGGACATCGCGCACCAGGGCACGGGGGGATTGCTCAACCCCTACGGCGTCATCCTGGTGAACCCGGAACGCCATCCCCACGTCAAGGCCGGGGCCGGACAGGCGTTCATCGACTGGCTGGTGTCGGACGAGGGTCAGGCCGCGATCGCCGCGTTCCAGATCGACGGACAGCAGCTGTTCTTCCCCACTGCGGGCAAGTAATCCGGGACAACGCGTGCCGAAAGCGTTAAATTTTTTCCATGTTGACCTCACCGGACACACTGAGCGCCCCCGCGATGCAGGACGTTTTCGGCCGCACGATCACGTACCTTCGCGTTTCCGTCACGGACAAATGCGACTTCCGCTGCTTTTACTGCATGGCGGAGGACATGACGTTCCTGCCCCGTCAGGACCTGTTGTCGATCGAGGAACTGGACGCGGTGTGCAGCCGTTTCGTGGAACGCGGCGTCACCAAGATCCGCATCACCGGGGGCGAACCCCTGGTGCGCCGGGGCGTGATGGACTTGATGCAAAAGCTGTCCCGCCACCGCCAAAGCGGCGCGCTGAGGGAATTGACGCTGACCACCAACGGCAGCCAACTGGCCAAGCACGCGGCCGAATTGAAGGCGTTGGGGGTTGAGCGCATCAACGTCTCGCTGGATACCCTGGATCCGGACACCTTCCGCCGCATCACGCGCCTGGGCGAGATCCGCGCGGTCCTGGACGGCCTGGACGCGGCGGCTGCGGCCGGTCTCAAGGTCAAGATCAACACCGTCGCCCTGAGGGGTGTCAACGACGGCGAGATTTCCGCCATGCTGGCCTGGTGCGGCGAACGGGGGTTCGACATGACGCTCATCGAAACCATGCCGCTGGGCGACATCGGCGGCGAGCGGGTGGACAATTATCTCCCGCTGGCGAAGGTTCGCGAAACCCTGACGCGGGACTGGACCCTGACGCCGTCCGGCCACGCCACGGGAGGGCCGTCCAAATACTTCGACATCGCCGAGACCGGGCGGCGCATCGGCTTCATCACCCCGCTGTCGGATCATTTCTGCGACGCCTGCAACCGCATGCGGCTGACCTGCACGGGCGATTTGTACATGTGTCTGGGCCAGGACGACCGGGTCAATTTGCGCGACGCGTTGCGCGGACCGGACGGGGCGGCGGGATTGGACCGCGCCATCGACCGGGCGCTGGCGGCCAAGCCGCGCGGCCACGACTTCCAAATCGAACCCGGCGACGCAGGCCCCAGCGTCCATCGCCACATGAACGTGACCGGGGGCTGAGTGTTGGGCTATACTGCCCCGCACGTACAAAGGGGACGGCACGCATCATGACCTTCAAATCCATCGCCATGGTGGCCTCGCGCCAGCAGGACGCGCAAGACGCTCTCAAGGAGCTGAAGGGGCGCTACAAGCTGACCACGCCCTCCAAGGCCGACGCGATCGTGGCGCTGGGCGGGGATGGTTTCATGCTGCGCACGCTGCACAAGTACCTGCACCGGGGCGTGCCCATCTATGGCATGAATCGGGGCACGGTGGGTTTCCTGATGAACGAATACCACACCAAGGGTCTGCGCAAACGCCTGGAACAGGCGCATTCCATCGTCCTGCATCCGCTGCGCATGTGCGTCACCGACATGCGTGGAAAGGTGCACGAGGCGCTGGCTTTCAACGAGGTTTCGCTGCTGCGCCACTCCCGCCTGGCGGCCAAGCTGCGCATCTCGGTGGATGGCAAGACGCGGATGGAGGAAATGATCTGTGACGGCGCGCTGCTGTCGACGCCCGCGGGCAGCACGGCCTACAACCTTTCGGCCCACGGCCCCATCATCCCCTTGGGCGCGGAGTTGTTGGCGCTGACGCCCATCAGCGCGTTCCGTCCCCGGCAATGGCGCGGCGCGCTGTTGCCGGCCGAAGCCAAGGTCCGGTTCGAGATCATCGATCCCCAGGAACGCCCGGTCAGCGCCGTGGCCGACGACCACGAGGTCGAACGGGTGCGGTGCGTGGAGGTCGTCGAAGACCGCTCCATCACCCAGGTCCTGCTGTTCGACCCCGAACACAACCTGGAAGAACGAATCTTGCGCGAACAGTTTTTGGTCTAACCGGCCTTTTTGCCGACCGCTTCGGCGACGTTGCTGAAGCCGTCCGCCTTCAGCAACGTTGCCAGCTCGCGGTTGACGCGCGCCGCCAGCGCGGGGCCGTGGTAGACCATGGCGGAATAGAGCTCCACCAACGACGCGCCCGCGAGGATCTTTTCATAGGCGCCGCGCCCGTCCTCGATCCCGCCGACCCCCACCAGGACCATGCGGCCCTTGGTTTCGGCATACATTTCCGCCAAAACCCGCGTGGAGGGATGAAACAGCGGACGGCCGCTGAGACCCCCGCCCTCGCCCCGATGGCGGCTTTTCAGGGTGTCCGGGCGGGCGATGGTGGTGTTGGTGACGATCAGACCGTCGATGCCGACGTCCATGGACACGGCGGCGATGTCGGCCTTGTCCTCGTCGGTCAGGTCCGGCGCGATCTTCAGCAGCAAGGGCGGCGCGGACCCGGGCGCGGCGTCCAGCAAGGCGGCCTTGGTGCGGCTCAGCAGGTCGCGCAAGGGTTCCGGCCCCTGCAAGGCGCGCAAGCCCGGTGTGTTGGGGGACGAAACATTGATCACCAGAAAGTCCGCCAATGCCGCGAAATTGCGCGCGCCGATTTCATAGTCGGCGGCGGCATCCTCGGTTTCCTTGTTCTTGCCCAGGTTCACGCCGACGATGCCGACGCTCCCGTCGCGCCCTTGCAGGCGGCGCACGGCCGGTTCGTGGCCCTCGGAATTGAAGCCCATGCGGTTGATCACCGCACGGTCTTCCTCCAAACGGAACAAACGGGGCTTGGGATTGCCCGGTTGCGAGCGCGGCGTGATGGACCCGACTTCGACGAAGCCGAACCCCAGCTTCAACATCGGGGCGTGCACCCGTGCGTCCTTATCGAATCCAGCGGCGAGACCGACCGGATTGGGGAAATCCAAGCCCCACACCCGCGCATGCAGAACCGGATCGGCGAAACCGCCGGACCCTGCGCTCACCCCAAGCTCGAGCGCCCGCACGGCCCAGCCATGAGCCGTTTCGGGATCGATCAGGCGGACCAGGGGCCACGCCAAGCGATAAGGGGAAAAGGAACCGGTCGTCATGGGCGCGACTGTATCAGGTCCCGCACACTCTGATAAGACCCGGGATCGCCAAAATGCGACGGAAGAGATTGGCAAAATGCAAATCGAATCCCGAACCCGTGCACACCATGGTGGTTTTTCATCTCAAAACGCGAACGTCTTTTCGCCATACCATGAAATTCATTCCTTACGAATCAATAGGTTAAATAAACTGGCACGCTGATTGCTATCTTTTCGGGTGAAAGCGGAACGTCCGGTACAGGAGACATACAGATGGCAACCTCCACGCCCCCCAGCGACGCCATCCTTTCTTGGGCCACCCCCCCCCAGGCCCTCTCCGAGGACGGTCCGCTTTCCAAAGCTCTTCAGTACATTGAAAGCGTTTCGCAAAGCGGCTCCGTGTTGGCTCCGATGATGCCGTCCCCCGAAGCGCTTCACGCCGCGGCCCTCAAGGCGGGGATCGCCCCGCGCGCGGCCCTGGCGGCGTACTTGGCGATCCTCGACTACGAATAACTCTCTCCCTGACCCCAATCCGGCGCCCCCGGCCGGAGAATCGAGAGCCCGCTTCCGGGCTCTCTTTTTTTGCCCCTGGCAAATACCTGTTTTTTACGAATGGTTATTGCCGACAAAATTAATGATGGTTCTGATTTTAATCTTGACTAATTTAATTGGGTATATCATATATAGTGCATGTAAGGAAACCCTGGCCAGGACACCCCCAATGCACAGCACGAACAAGGAGCAGACAATGTCCGGCTTTATCCCCCACTTTCCCGACACTGGTGTCGTGACGGTCAACAGGGTCATCCTCAAACCCGAATTTGATGTGGACGACCTTCAGGAACGCGTTGCGATGCTGTGTGAAAACGTCAAGACCTTCCATTCCGACACGGGCTTTTTCGGTGGCTTCGTGATGTTGAACTCGGGCCTGGTGTCCAACGAGGGCAGCACCATCGGCCAGACCGTGGAAAGCCCGCTCAAGGAACGGGAAGCTTTGATCGTGACCTTCTGGAAATCGTTCTCGGATCACGAACGTTCGCACAAAAGTCCGACCTTCCAGCCTTTGTTCGCGGAAGTTCTGGACCTCTGTGAAAACGGCAACGAGGAAATCGCCTATCAGATGCTGTGGTCGGGCAAGGCCTATTCGGCGACAGAAGCCGAGGCCGCCCGCCACGCCAAGGAACGCTTCGCGGCCTAGCCCCGCGAACCCGGAACGGCCGAGGGGTGGATAACCCGTCCCCCCATTCACCCCCCGGTCAAGACGGAAAGCCTCACGCCGCCAGTCGTGGGGCTTTCCCAATTTTTGCGGTCCGGCAAACAGGCCGGAGCCCCCCCCCAGCAGTCACACAACCGCCAAGCATCCGGTCCGGCTTCATGCTATTCTAGACCATGGCGCCATCACCGAAGGGGCAAGGCCATGAGCATCGAGTTCAACCCCGACGACTATTACGACATCAACAAATCCATCGTCATTTGCGGCGCGAAGAAGCCCCCCGAGAACCCTGAAGGGCGCATCATCGAGGAGATGAAAATTTTTGTCTCTGGCCTGGAAATACCGGGACTGAGCTACCGGGTGGAGGACGTCGTTTCGGGCGGCCTGTTCGATCGCAAATCCAGCAACAGATGCCTCGTGCTGGAGATCGCGTTCAACCAGCACACCATGCGGATGCTGACCTCGGTGTCCGTGATGGGCAAGGCCGTCAGCATCTTTTCGTATGAAAGCTTCTCGCCGACCCCGTCGAGCCTGGATCTTGAAAACGGCTCCAACACGATTGTTGAAGCCATTGCCGCATCCCTCTCGCACATGGAAGACGTCGAATTCTTCCTGACCATGGATCAGGTCTTCAATTTCGTCCATGACAGCGGCGTCGAATTGATCCGCAATTGCTCGCTGTCGACCGTGCACGTCACGTCCGTCCGGATGGGACGGCTCTTGGCTCTTCCGTGACGCGGTGAGGCCGGAGCGCCCAACTCAGACCGTGGTGACCTCGCGGCATTCCTGGAACACACGCACGGGGCAGTTGTCGCAATGCCCCTGCTTGCGGAACAGGCGGTGGAAGGTTTCGATGGCGTCCTTCTTTTCGTCGAAGAAGTGCCAGTTCTTGATGTCGCGGATCAGATGGGCCTTGGCCATGGCTTGGTAGACCGCCGGCTTCAGTTCGCAGAAATACAGCCCGCCGCCCTTTTCCTCCAGATGCTGCGCCAGATGCAACAGCATCTCCGTGCCGCTGAGATCCACCATGTTGATGCCGGCGCCCATGATCAGGATGTGATGCACGCCCTGTTTATCGGAAATTTCGTAGAGCTTCTTTTCGATATGGTTGAGCGAGCCGAAATAAATCGACATGTCAATGCGCACGATCTTCAGTTGGGGGCATTCCGCCAACGGCTTGGTGGTGACGTCGGTGAGAACGTTCTTGTTGTAACGGCGATCGATGTCCGGGGCCAGGGTCACGACTTCGGGAATGGACGTGCGCGCCAAAAAAATGACCAGCGACAGCAAGACGCCCAGATAGATGGCGAATTCCAGTTCGAGAAACAGGGTCGAAAGAAAGGTGGTGAGCAAGATGGCGCTTTCCGTCGTCGACGAGGTGAGGACATGCTTGATCTGCCCCATGTCGATCAGGTTGAGCGCCACCACCAAGATCACGCCGCCCATGGCCGCCAGCGGCAGGTAGGCGGACAAGGGCGCGACCAGCATCACGATGCCCATCAGGATCACGGCGGCGAAGATGGCGGAAATCGGCGTCTTCGCGCCCGCCGAATAATTCACCCCGGAACGGGTGAACGATCCCGACCCGGCGTAGCTGGAAAAGAAGCTGCCGACAAGGTTGGACAGCCCCTGGCCGATGAATTCCTGGCTGCTGTCGATGCGCTGGTGGGACTTCGCGGCGATGGAACGGCTGATGGACACCGCCTCGATCAAGCCCAGAAGCGCCACGGCGAAGGCCTGCGGCGCCAGCATCTTGATGGTCGCGAAGGAAAATTCGGGATGGGACAACGGCGGCAGATGCGCCGGAATTTCGCCCACCACCTTGACCCCATGCGCCGCGCCGTCAAGGACGAGGGACAGCGCGCTGCCGACGATCAGCGCGATCAACAAGTTCGGGTACTTGGGCTTGATCTTCTTCACGCCGTAAGCCACCGCGAAGGTCGCGCCGGCGACGATGAAAACGTAGATGTTGAAGGTGTCGATCGCCGCGAACAGGTTGCCCCAGGTGTGCAGGAAGGTTTCGCCCTTGGCCGCCGCCACGCCCAACACGTTCTTCATTTGCGACGTGGCGATGAGAATCGCCGCGCCCGCGGTGAACCCCACCACCACGGTGTGGGACACGAAGTTCACCAGCATGCCCATACGCGCCAGGCCAAAGCCGAACTGATAGACTCCGGCCAGGAACGTCAACGTCAACGCCAGGGATATGAATTCGGGCGTACCCGGTTGGGCGTAACCGCTGATCGTGGAATACACGACGATGGAAATGGCCGTGGTCGGACCCGAAATCAAATGGCGCGACGACCCGAACAGGGCCGCGATCACCGGCGTCACCATGGCGGTGTACAGGCCGTATTCGGGCGGCAGGCCGGCGATCATGGCGAACGCCACGCCCTGGGGCAGCACGATGACGGCGCCGGTGATGCCGGCGATCAGGTCGGCGCGCAACGTGTCCCGGGTCACCAGCGGGAGCCATGCCAGGAACGGAAGAAGGGATCTCAAATGGATGGGCATCGCCGAGGGGTCCTTGCACACGAATTCGGCGCGAAACGCCGAACGTACCGTATAAAACCATGGGGCGCGCGGCGCCCCATCTCCCCTCTCCTTGCGGGGTTATACCACTTCTTATAAAAAATACACAAAAAAAGACGGGTCCCCGCGGGGACCCGTCCGATTTGTCGGCGGAACGGGTCAGTGCCCCAGTTCGCGGGCCAGTTGTTCAAGCAACGTCAAGACTTCCTTGGACGCCTTTTCCATGTTTCCGGCGTTGGCCAGGGCCGCATCCATGTCTCCGGAATGAAGCGCGCGCAACGCATCCTTGCCGAAGCGGTGGACGCGGTCGTGCGGGTCCTCCATGGCCCGGAAGGCGGCGGTATTCTTGATTTCCGCGTCGGTGACAGCATAGTACCACTTGCCCAGGCGGCAGTTGTGGTGGTCGGCCAGTTCGTCCGCATGCAAGGATTTCCGCCCGATCAGGGTGTCCATGATGTTCTTCTTGAACGTGGTGTGGTCGGCCTTGGCCAGGTACACCACCTTGTGCGTGACGTCACGCTCGCCGAGGGTCTTGACGCGCTCAAGGATCACCGCATTGGCCTTGTCCATGGCGTCGGCGACGCGGGCGATTTCCTCGGAATTGCGATTCGACATGTCGGCGATCATCGACACGCCCTGAGCCACTTCGGTGGACGCCTCGCTCTGCTGAGCCAGAATCGAGGCGATTTCCTGCATCTTCGAGGTCACGCCGGTGATCTGGTCGCCGATGGTGCGCATGCCGTTGCCGGTCGCGACGATGACTTCCTCGCCTTCCTGCACGGCCTTGGCCCCTTCCTCCATGGAGGAAACGATGGTGGCCATTTCGGTGCGCAGGTTTTCGATGCGGGTGCGGATGTCGTCGGTGGCCTTGGCGGTTTGGTTCGCCAGGTTCTTCACTTCGGACGCCACCACGGCGAAGCCCTTGCCCGCCTCCCCGGCGCGCGCGGCTTCGATGGTGGCGTTCAACGCCAGCAGGTTGGTCTGCTTGGCGATGGCTTCGATGCTGGCGACGATTTCGCCGATCTGGGCGGACGCCTCGGCCAGACTGTCGACCTTGGCGACCGCGTCCTCGACGGCCTTGGAGATGTTGTGCATGGTCTGCACCGCGCGTTCGGCCTGGTGCATGCCTTCGTTGGCGCTGGCCTCGACGTCGTTGGCGTCGGCCGCCGCCGCTTCGCTGGTGGTGGCGATGTCGCGCACCGAAGCCACCATTTCCTCGGCCGCCGCAGCGATGGCCTGGGAGCGGTTGTTCACTTCCATCACGTCGCGGGTCATTTCCGCGATGGACACCATGGCGTCGCCGCACTCCACGGCGACCTGAATGGTGCCCTTCAGGTTTTCCCGGTCGTTGACCTCCAGGGCCTCGGCGAACTTATCGACCGTGGGGCCGCTGCCTTCGTCGTGGGCGGCCTGCTTGGCCTGGGTATAAGACCCACCCGCGAGGAGACGGATCACCTCGTCGCTGCATTGCTTGGCGTCGTCTGACATATCCGAAATCATCCCCTAAAAAACATGGCGCAGGTGCGGTAATGATAACCAAGTACCAGAGACATGAAAACAAGGAATTTACAATAAAATCTGCGAATATCCGCCGGTCAGAGGGGTAACAACCGTTCGACCAGACGAACCCAATAGGACGCGCCGATGGTCAGCGCCTCGTCGTTGAAATCGTACTTCGGATGGTGTAACCCCGGTTGGTCATCCCCCTGACGTGTCCCCATCCAGACGTAGCATCCGGGTGTGCGTTCCAGCATGAAGGCGAAGTCCTCGGCGCCCATGCTGGCGGGAAACGCGCCGACCACGTTGTCCGCGCCCACCACGTCCCGGGCCGCGTCATATGCGTGGCGGGTTTGCTCCGGGGCATTGACGGTCGCCGGATAGGTGCGATGGCGCTTCACCGTGAACCGCGCGCCATGGCCCGCCGCGATGTTCTCGGCAAGCGCGACCAGACGGTCCCACGCCCGCTCCCCGGCTTCGGCGGACAGGGAGCGCACCGCCCCCTTCAGGGTCACGGTTTCCGGCAGGATGTTGAAGGATTCGCCGCCATGAATCGACGTCACCGATACCACGGCGGCATCATGGGGGGCGAGCGAACGGCTGACGATGGTCTGCCAGGCGTTGATCACCTGGGCCGCGACGACGATGGAATCCACGCCCTGATGCGGCATCCCGCCATGCGCGCCGACTCCCCGGATTTCCGCGGTGAAGGCCTCGTAGGCCGCCATGACGGGCCCGGCCTGAACGGCGAAGGTGCCGAAATCCATGTTGGGCCAGTTGTGCAGGCCGTAGACGCCGTCCACCGGGAACCGTTCGAACAGCCCGTCGTCGATCATCGCCTTGGCCCCGGCCTCCCCTTCCTCTGCTGGCTGGAAGATGAACACCACCACGCCGCGAAAAGATGGAGAAGACGCCAAATGCTTGGCCGCGCCCAACAGCATGGCGACGTGCCCGTCGTGGCCGCAGGCATGCATTCTGCCGGGGATTTGCGAAGCGTGCGCCACGCCGGTCGCTTCGTCCATCGCCAGCGCGTCCATGTCGGCGCGCAACGCGATGGCGGGGCCCCGGCCACGGGTCAACACGCCGACCACGCCGGTTCGCCCGACGCCGGTCGTCACCTCGAGACCGAAATCTTGCAACCGGTCCGCCACGAACCGGGCGGTGCGGGTTTCCTCATACGCGGTTTCCGGATGGGCGTGAAGACCGCGTCGCCATGCGGTCATCTCCTGGGCGAGAGCCGCGACGGCGGGGGAGAGATCCAAAGGCATCGGGGGTCTCCTGTTGTCGTTCGGCCCCGATGATGCCATTCCCGGACAGACGGGGAAAGCCCCCTATCGGTTGAACACGACGTTCTTGCAGATGGTGGTGAAGGCGCGTCTGGACAAGCGGTCGCACAATTGCGGATTGGCGCTTTTTTCGACGATCAGGTCGTACAAGGCCGGCGCGTGCTCCACCAAGGCGTCCACCTGCCAGGGAAAATGATGAAAGGCGTCGCGCGCGGTGCGCACCACTTCGCGGACTTCGTTGCCGAGTTTGTCCGGGACCACGCCCTCCTGTCCCATCCGCCCCACAAGATCGACGATGGCCAGCAGCGCCGCCTTGGTCCAGCACCGTTCGCCCATGCGATTGGCGTGGGACTCGAACGCTGCCTCTCCATCCTCGCCCAGCGCGAACAGGATGTCGAATTTGTCCGTCATGCCTTGGGCGTAGAGATCGTTCACGCGCACCAGAACCTCATGCATTTGCATGCCGGAACATTGATCCGCACCTTTGCAGCCGTCGCACGATTCCATGGCGGTCCTCGCCGGTTGTGCACCTCACCCGTGATGTGGTATCCGCGCCGGACGGTGACAAGGAAAATCGTTCAAACCGGCGGATCGGGCAAGGTCATGGACAGCGCCTCCCCGTCCCCCGTCAACTCCGCGTGCGTCATGAGCCGCGCCACGCACGCCATGGAGGTGTCGATGGTCCAGCGCACCTGCCGTTCCCCCAGCGCGTTCCCGGCGGCCACCACCTCGGGCAGGATGTGCCGTTGCAGAAACCCCGCGACGCCGGCCAGCGCGCGGGCGGTCAGGCGCAGGTCTTCGGCGGGAACACGCATCTCCCGGCCGTGCCGGATCTGGTCCGCGGCCCGCGACAGCGCCGCCATCATGCCGGCCACGCCCGGGTCGGCCTCGCCCGCCTTGGCGGCGGCGAAACGCAACTGCGCGGCGTAGAAATCATAGTCTCCCATTGTCCCGAAGCTCGTTTACGGCGTCCACCAGCTCGCCGCGTTTTTCGCGGATCTGCTCTTTGAGACGGTCGCGCAGCGCGTCGTGTTCCTTTTGCAATTCCTTTTCCATGCGCTTGATGCGCCGGGTCAGGTCCTCCACCCGGCGCAGCGACTTTTCGCGCTGGCGCGCCTGGTGGCGGCGGAAATATTTCACGAATTGCCATTCGCCGACGATCGCCAGCGTGATGATGCCGGTGATGGTGAAGACGAACGCCACCACCAGATACGGCGCCTTGTCGAAGGCGAAGACGGTGCCCCAGAACCCGATCGTGACCAGCGCGGAGGCCAGAGTGAACATCACGCGCCGCGTCACCACGTCCTTGTCGTCCTTGGCGTTTTCCGCGGCGATGATGGCCAACGTGATTTCCATGCGCGCCATGTCCTGCCATTGCCGCAGCGACATGCCCTCGCTCAGGGTGCGTCCCTCGCGGATGAATTGTTCAAGACGTTTGACCACGAAGTCGGCGCGCTGCTCGGGCAACGGGTTTCCGGTTTCGTCCGGCGGCGGATTGCCGTCCTCATGGGGCGGCAACTGGGGAGCGGCGCGCGCGCCGGTCTTGCCGTTGTCCTGGTCGCCGTCAGGCCTGTTCACGCGCCGCCATCCTTCCCGTTCGAATTTACGATACGGCCGTTTTTAACACATCCACCCTACCAGATCATGAATGATCCGCGCCGGTCCCGCCGTTTTCCGGCGCGGACGGCAGGGTGAAATGGAAGGTCGTCCCGTGGCCCAGCGCGCTTTCGGCCCAGATCCGCCCACCGTGATTGCTGACGATCCGTTTGCAGACGGCCAGACCTATGCCCGTGCCCTCGAATTCCTGTTCCGTGACATGAAGGCGCTGAAACACGCCGAAGACCTTGTCCAGGTTTTCCTCGGCGATGCCGATGCCGTTGTCGCGGACGGCGAACGCCCACATGCCGTCAAGACGTTCGGCGGACACCTGGACGCTGGGCGCGCGGTCCGCCGGACAGTACTTGACCGCGTTGCCCACCAAATTCTGGACCAGGCGGATCAATTGCCCCTCGTCGCCCAGCACGCGCGGAAGGTCCTCGACCCTCGCCACCGCGCCACGCCGGGCCATGGCGGCTTCGAGATTGAGCAACGCGTCCTTCGCCACTCCGTTCATGTCGATCGCCTCGCGCACGGACTTGCGGCTGTCCAATCGTGAATATTCCAACAGGTCGCGGATCAGGCGGCTCATGCGCATGATGCCCTTGCCGGCATTTTCCACGTACATCTTGGCTTGATCCGGCAAGCTCTCGCCGTGGCGCATGGTCAACAAATCGAGATAGCCGGAAACCGTGTTCAGCGGGGCTTGCAGGTCGTGCGCCACGGCGGAGGCGAAGTGTTGGAGTTCCTGATTGGAATGCTCCAGATCCTTTTGCAGTTCGACGGTCTTGGTGATGTCGCGCTGGGATTCGACCACCTCGACGATGCGGCCCGTCGAGATGTCGCGGATCGGGGCCGAGCTCAATTCGACATATGCGACGTCGCCCAAATGGTTGTAATGGCGATGCACCACCCGGGTCGGCAAGCCCGTCTTGAGGATGGTCTTGATGGGACACGGGTCGTCCTCGCCCTCGCACGGCGCGTTCTGTTTGTGCGACAGGGCGTGACACGTCATGCCGGGCGTCAGATCTTCGCCACGGTTGTACATGTTTCGGGCCGCCTGGTTGGCGAGAATCACCTGGTAGCTTTGCACATCGATCACCACGGTCGGGTCGGCGATGGATTCCACGAGGGTGCGCACATAGTTCTGCGAAACCTTCAACAGGTGTTCGGTGTCCTTGAGATGCGTGATGTCGTTGACGTAACCGATGAACCCCACGACATGGCCGTCACCGCCGCGCACCACCAGGGTATGTTCGCGCAACCAGATGGATTTTCCGTTGGCGTCGACCACCCTGTACGGCGCGCGTTCGAAGGACCGCGTGTCGGCCTGTTCCGCCTTGGCCGTTTCCTCGATCAACTGGGCCATGAACTCGGGTTCGATGATGCTCGAATAGCTCAACTCCCCGTCCAGGAAGCGTTCGGGGCCATATCCAAGCACGGCTTCCACGTTGGCGGAGACATACTCCACCGGCCAGCCGTATTCGTTGCGCCATCTGAAGACCACGGTCGGGCCGCCGACGAAGGCGTCCCGTTCCGTCTTCACGGCCTCGTGCAGGCGATCCAGTTCCTCCACCGCTTGGTGACGGGATTGGATGTTGCGGAACACGATGAGCACGCCAACGGCGTACAGCACGAACACCGCCAAAAACGCGGGCAGGTAATCCAGGGCCCGTTCCCGGAGCAAGGCGCCGAGCACCGCGTCCCGGACCACCGCAGCCATGGTCCATTGACACGGCAGGCAGTTCTTGCCTTCCCCTTCGCCACCACGCACGAACGCCACCAGCCCCAGTTCCTCGCGCATTGAACCATCCTGTGACAATCCCATGCGTCGCCATTCGTCGGGCCACTGGTGGGAAAACCGGGCCTGATCCTTGTGGGAGAACATGAAGCCCCATTCCTCGAAACGCTCGAATCCGACCAGATAGAACCCGTCTCCGTTCAGCCAAATGACGTCGCCCATGAAATCCTGGGCCAGGGCACGAACGGCATCGATCAGTTCCTCGGCCAAATAATTGAGGACCAGCACCCCGGTTTTCCGGCCATCGGCGTCATAGACCGGCGCGGCCGCCCGGATCATCGGTTTGATGGGCAGCTCCACCTCGTGATGCTCGATATTCAGGTCCAGCGGCGACATGTAAATCCGTCCGGGCGGCAGGTCTACCGCGTCCTTGAAGTAATACCGATGCGATTTGTCCTGCAATTCGGCCGCAGGCACGGCGGCCGGTTTGCCGTCGTTATAGTTGACCCGAACCACCTCCATGCCGTTCAGATCCAACAGGCGGATCTGGTCATAGCGACGCTTGGTGGCCATGAAATTCAAGAACCCCTGCGTCACCCGCGCCCGCTCGTCCTCGGGCGTCGCATGCCCAATGAAGCCACCGTGGGTGATGCTTTGGCGTTCCAGAAAAGCCAGGTCCGACTGGATTTCCTGCAGCCTCAAGCGAACCTGCACCCATTCGCGTTCCAGAACGGCGTGGGCCTCCCGCACGAGGTCGTCTTCGGTGTGTTGTTTATCCACCTGGGACAATCCGGCCCAAACGGCCGCCAGGACCACCGCGCCCGCGACAATGGAGAGGCCCGCTCCCTTCATCATGACCGTCCTCCCTCCACCGAATGGAATACGATGACGGCCCCCACCGCCCGGCCGTCCTTCAACATCGGCGTGCTGACGTATTGCGCCTTGAAGGACGACCCGTCCTTGCGCCAGAACAACTCGTCATATCCACGGTGCTGCACGCCTTGGCGCAGGACCGACGTGATCGGGCATTGGCTGGCGGGGAACTCGGTGCCGTCCGGGAGGGTGTGGTGCCACATGGAATGGCTGTCCTTGCCCAGCATCTCCTCGACGCTCCACCCCAGCATATCGGCGGCGGCGGGGTTGACGAAGGTGTGAACACCGAACTGATCGACCCCCAAGATCCCCTCGCCGGCGTTGTCCAATATGATGTCGCGCAGTTGCTGTTCGGTGTAGATGGTGTTCTCCAGATCCTTCAGCCGGCCGATGTCGCCGATGGCGACCACCAGGTGTTTTTCCTCGCCGTCGCTTTCCATCAGGCTCACCGAGGACAGCACCCAAACATAGCCCCCGCCCTTGCAGGCATGGCGTTTTTGCAGGGAAAACGAACCGGTCTTGCCCTTGCGCAAACCGTCGAGCCTGGTCAGCTCCAGGGACGCGTCCTGCGGGTGGGTGAGTTCGCTGAACGACATTTTTTTCAGTTCGGCCTCGCTGTATCCGGTGATCTGGGAATAGCGGTAGTTGGCGCGGATGATCCTGCCGCCCACCGTGGCGTGCGCGATGCCGAACGCCGCCTGTTCGAAGGTCCCGCGAAACCGCGCCTCGCTGATCCGAATGGCTTCCTGCTGATCGGCGAGCCTCCGGTTCAGGGCGGCGTTGCGCGCCAATTGCACCGTCTGCGCAGCGAACAAAACGGCGATGACCACCAGCCACGGCCAGTATTCGGCGACCACCCGGGCGATGCTGATCGGATCGAACCGGTCGTAGGGCGGCAACCGCATGTCCCGCAGCAAATCGCGCACGGGCTCGTAACTCTGGGGAATGGTCCAGCCCAGGATGTCGGCGTCGTCGGTGGCCGGCATGCCGGGCTTCAAGCGCATCAACGCCCCGGCGACGTCCTTGGCGAGGTCGTCCGACGTGTGCGCGACCTTGGCGAACGGCCATTCCGGGTACAGCGGCGTGCTGACCTTGAAGGGGAAGGACGGATGGGTCTGATTGTTGATGACGCGCAAGGCGTTCAGGTCGATCAGCCCTTCTTCGGCCATGCGCTCCAGGGTATCCGTGCGCACGATGCCAACATCGCTCTCGCCCTTGAGAACGGACAGAACCACCGCGTCGTGCGTCTCCAAAAACTTGAGGGCCGCGAAATCCCCCTCCTCCACGCCGGCTTCGCGCAGTGCGTGGAGCGCCATGATCCACCCGCCCAAGGACGTCGGGTGCACGGCCGCCACCTTGGCGCCCTTGACGTCCTGAAGTGAAGCGGGCAGTCCCGCGCCCTGGCGGGTGAACATCACGCTGCCGAACTGGGTGACGTGTACGCCGGGGGACAGGCTGTTTTTAAGGGTGAGGATGCGCTGCACCCCGAAATCCACGGACAATTGAACGTAGATCCCCGGATTGACGATCACGAAATCGACCAGTCGATTCGACACCAGCACCGGAATTTCGTCGAATTCCATGGGCACGATTTCAAAGGGGGCCCCGGGAACGGCCTCGCTCAAATACGCGGCGGTGGCGTTCCAGCGTTCCAATGCCTTGTTCGTCCCGCGCTTGGCGAGAATGCCGATCTTGACCGTCTTCGGAGAGGACGCGGCTTCGGCGGTTGAAACGGCGGACGGACAGCCCGCGAACGCCCCAACCACCAAAAGAACGGCGAACCAAGGCAGCGCCATTCCTTGCAGCTCGAACATTCCCTGGCGGAGCCAAAGAATCATGATCCCCTACCTCAAGACGGTGCACACGGGCGCGGCTTTCGGCGCAGGCCATCGGTATTTCGCCCTCGGATCATGATGGCGTGTTCGAGCCAGGCTGTCTAGAAAAGAAATCGATATACCAATGGTTTGAAGAGCGCCGCCGGGTTCCCTTAGCGGACCATTTCGGTGGTGCTGTCGAGCCGTACGTCGTCGCGCACCTCGCCGTCGGCGATTGTGATCAGCCCCCACAGGACGCCCCCGTTCATATGGGTGCGCCCGTCGCTCGACTTGGTGTACCAGACGATCTGGGAGCCCAGATACCACTCCCCGGCGGGAAGATCTTCGAAGCGGAACCGCCCTTCGTCGTCCGCCACCGCGACCCGGCGGTAGGTGTCGTAATCCGGATGCTTGGAAACGCCGTCGTAGCTTTTGAAGAAATTCTTTTCCCGGGACGCCGAAACGATTTCGTCCGTGTAGCTGTTGCGCGGCACAAGGACCACCCTTTGCTTCGCCCCGTATTTGAGAACGCCGCCCTGGGCCTTCATCACGGCCTGACCGGCGATCACGCCGGTTCCCCGCTTCATGGCCCAATCGAACTGGTTTTTGGAAAACTCCGTTTTCGGCTCGTAAAGCGATTGCTGGATACGGATCTGCGCCGACGCGCCGGCCGCGCCCAAGGCGACGGCCAGTCCGAGCACCACTGCGATTACGAGCCTCATTCTTTCCCCCTGCATCCGGCGTGGAGATGTTAGCAAGCCACGCCCCCGCACGCATCCGTTTTTCGATTTGCCCAGGCTATGGTAGTATTATCCTTTCGTTTTCACAAATCAAAGGAGAAGGAGTCCGTCATGCGGGGCAAAACTCTATGGGTGGCGGCCGTCGCCGCGGGCGTTCTGGCCACAAGCGGCGCTTTCGCGCAATGGGCCCCTCCGGGCCCCGGCATGTGGGGACCGGGTGGACAGGGACGCCCCGATACCTCCCGGACCCAGACGCGCCAGGGCGAGATGACCCGCCACGGCTGGAAAATGGACGAATTGGAGCGGATGTTCGACGGACAGTCGAACTTCAACCGCGGGCGCGCTCTGACCCTGGCCCGCGAGATCGAGGCCGGGGCCGGCGAAGCCTTGTGGAAACAGTTCGAACAACCGGGCAGCCACGGCCCGTCCACGCGCATTACGCCGCGCATTCTGGCCGACTTCGATACGTTCAAGGAATACGCGGAAGTCTTGAAAAGCAACGCCGGGTCCTTGGCCTCGGCCCTTGAGGCCAAGCCCACGCCGCAAGAGGTGTTCCAGGGCAGGGCCATGATGCCGCGCGGATCCACCATGCCGCCGCCGTGGGCGATGCACGCCCCCCAGCGCCGCGCCGCGCCTCAACAGCAGGACATCGGCGCGGTCGATCTCAAGGCCTTGCAGGCCTTCGCCGCGACGGCGGCCACCTGCGAAGTCTGCCACATGGTCTATCGCGGCCGGCGGTGACACAAGAAAACCGGCTTGCGACCGTCAAGCCGCAAGCCGGTTTTTTCCCGTCGCCCCTCAGTATGACAGCAGGCGGATATAACTCACCAGGCCGTCGATCTCCTCGGCGGTCAGGATGTCATCCCATGCCGGCATGAAGCCGCCCTTGCCATAGCGGATCACGCCCGCCATGTCGTCGTTGGACAGGGCCTCGGTCTGAATGGAATTGGTGTGGTCGGCGGGGCGGAACTTCATGATCGCCGTCATCACGCCCCTGCCGTCGCCTTCCTCGCCATGGCAGGCGGCGCAGTATTTCTGGTACAGCTTGAATCCGACTTCCGGATCGCCGATCAGCCTGTGTTTGGAGCGGCTGAGGATCCGCAGATAGGCGATGATCGCGCCCACCTTGTCGTCGCTGAAGACCTTTTCCCAGTCCGGCATGGCCTCGCTGAGGATGTTGTGACGCGCCCGCCCGGCGATGGTCTGCCCACCGCGCCCGGTGATGATCTTGGTCAGGATGGTGTCGCTGCGCGAGCGCACCGTGGTGGTGAGGTCGGCGGGCGTAATGCCCATCTGGCGGGCCAACGGACCGTCGCCCTTGCCGCCCTCGCCGTGGCACAGTTGACAGTAGGAAACGTAGAGACGCCGCCCCTCGTACGCGGGCGGAGGCTCCGCCGACGCCTGGGACACGCCGGCGGCCAACCCGGCGAGCACGGCCCACGCGAACAGCTTTTTCATGAGAACCTCCGTTGCCGTATTCTGGCGTCCGGCCCCCATAATACGACAACGGCGCGGATTCGCATACGCGCCGTTGCCGTTGGTTCCGCCGGTCTTGGCGAAAAGACTAACGCTTGCCCTCGCGATAACCGCCGTACATGGGATAGAGTTGCTCGCTTTCGGCCTGGATGCGTTGCCACACCAGGTCGAACACCTCCTCGGTTTCCTTCACGAACGCCGCGTGATCCCCGATATGCAGACCGCGCTTCACCCACTTGTCGGTGTAATCCTTGAACACCCGCTTGATGGTGCGCTCACCCTCCATGAACCGTTCGACCATTTGCCGAACCGACTTTTCATTCTTGCTGAGCATGATGGAATAAATTTGCTTGTTGTTCTTCATGTGCTCATCGAACTTTTCGACGTAGCTCTTGAACAACTCGTACGTGATGTTCGAGTCACACATTTCGCGGTCGTGAAAGAGATAGCAAAGAATCTTGGCCAACTCGCCAATCTTGTGATTTTGCTCATGAAGTTCCGTAACGGTGATCATCGGAAATGTCCCCTGGCATGAATATCCTTTGAGGTCGATTATACACCCATCAGGCCGACCTTTGGAAAGTCTGTTGTCGCACCTGCGTTGCATCCCTTGCATGGCGAATGCGACCCTCTGGCATTTGTGCTTGGCATTGACGGTTGGCGGCATATGGTTACGGGACACGAAACCGAGGAGCCCGACCATGGCCGAATTCCCCATCCCCGACGGCGCGCACCACGAACCCGGACCGTGCCCCAGGTGCGGGGCCGACGCGCCGGTTGTTTCGGTCCGGACCAAGACGGACCGCAATTGGTGGGAAGAATGGAAAGGCTGCATGGGGTGCGTCACCCCGGCCATCTACATGACGCAATTTCTGGACCGGCACGGCGAATACACCATCGCCGTTCCAGGGGGGCCGGAACCGCGCGACGTGCGGCGCAAGCGGCGCAAAACCTGACAACGCCCCCCGGCGTTACGGCCGCAAAAGGGTCAACAGGTCGCTTTCCCGCTCGAAACAAAGCCGGTAGCGGCGGCCGGCCCCCAGCAGAAACGATGTCCCGGCCCGTTGCACGGACCATGCACCCTCGCACATGCCCGCCAGCTTTTTCTTCAAAACGGACAGCCGGGCGTTCGACGTGTATTCGATCTCATAACGAAACATGACAGACCTCCTCCTTTGACGGTCACAGTATCCCCGCTTGCGATTAACAAAGAATTGACCGGAATGGGTGTATCCGCGACCCGCGCGGACTGGGCTGCCGCACCCGGAATGGGCGGGGTTTCTTTTTTCCACGACATCGCCATAATCTCCGTCATGGACAAGCCGCACGGACAAGATCCAACGGAGGCCGCAGGGCCGCGCGCCCCCCTTGCCCCGCCCTTGGTGGAGGTATCTTGGGTAACGGAGAACCACGCCCGCGCCGGATTGGTATTCATTGACCTCCGGGCCAAGGCGCAATACCTCAAGGCCCACGTTCCCGGTGCCGTACATAGCGACTATGTCTTCGATGGCTGGCGGGAGGAACGGGACGGCGTCGTCGGTCTGATGCCCTGCCCCCACGCGCTGGAGTCCGTGATCGGACGCTTGGGGGTGTCCAACGACAGCCACGTGGTGCTTTTGCCGCCGGGCGCTTCGGCCTGGGACATGGGAATCGCGACGCGCATCTACTGGACATTCAAGGTCCTGGGGCACAACGCCATGTCGATCCTCAACGGCGGAATGAAAGCCTACCTGGCCGAGGACCGATCGCCCCGCGAGGACGGAGAGGTCGCCCCCCGCCCGGCTCGCTTCATCGCCGAATACCAGCCGCTGCTGGTGGCCGACTGTGATGATGTGTCTGACGCGCTTCGGGCCCGCGGCCTGCTTCTGGACAGTCGGCCCACGGACCAGTACCTGGGCCTCAACAAAACCGGCGACGTGCAGCGCTACGGCACGCTGCCGGGCGCGGTGAGCATTCCCGGCCAATGGCTCACCATCAACGGCGGCGGATACTTTCGCGGGGTCGAGACCCTGCGCCGCCTGTACCAAGCCGTCAATGTCCCCCTGGACCCATCGGCCATCCTGTTCTGCAATACGGGCCACTGGTCGACCGTGGGATGGTTCGCCCACTCGGAACTGCTGGGCCTAAGCCCCAGCCGCATGTACGACGCCTCCATGGCCGAATGGAGCCGCGCCGACCCGCAAGACCGCCCCATGGAAATCAAAGTGCCGGTGGATTGAAAAACGGCCTGCGGGCAATAAGCCGCAAGCCGTTGAATATTTTATGGCTCAAATGGTGTGAATCTTCCAATTTCCAAGGGCTTTACCGCGCGCAGAAAATCCGCAAAACCGGGTTATTTCTTTTCTTCCATTCGACGCATGAATTGGTCGAACATGGGAACGGTGAAATCGATATCCCCATATGATGGGCTGTAAATCATTCCTTTATGGATAATGCTTGCCCTGCAAGGCCCCAGTGACTTTGGGTTTTCCCCCATGGCGTCTGCAACCTCAGCCGCTTTGTACGGGCCTCGCCCCAGACTTGCCATAGCCGAGACATACTTGCGCTCCTTGGGGGTTAGCCGATCAAATCGAACCTTGAAAAAACCCTCATCAAGCCGATGCAACGCCGGCCCGGATGCCCCTTCGACATCATCTGCCGAAATAGGCGAAGACTGTGCTATGTTCCAAGACTGATACCCCCATTCTTGGAGAAAATACGGGTAACATTCCGTTTTTCTTAATATTGCGCCGACAGCTTCATCGGAAATTTCACATCCCTCCCCCTTGATTGGTTGGGTGATGGCATCAATCGCAGCCTCCTCATCAAGTGCCCCAATGTGCGGATAGGCAAAAAGCCTCTCAGCATAGGATTTTGCCTCACCGGATAGAGCGGCGAGTTGGGGTAATCCAGCACCAAAAAAAATGATTGGAAGTTGGCGCTGATTTACACGGTGTATTGCAACAATAAGCGCGGACAATCCGTCGTTTGAGAGGTACTGAACTTCATCAATCAACAATGTCCATGCAGAATTTGCAGCTTTAGCCGCCTCACCGACGCGAACAAACAAATCTCCCAAATCGTATTCAAGAAAGCCGCTATCTGCATTTCCCGGTTCGGGGTCAACCGACAGAGAAACATCACCAATTGAAATTTTAAAAACACTTGCAAAACTTTGCAGGGAACGCATCGCTGAATAAGCATATGCCTTCGCAGCTTCTATCCCAGAGAAGTGGCGTAAAACTTGATGAATTTTGGGATACAAAAGGGTTTGAAGACTCTGGTCTTCTGGGGCTTCAATGAAGGAAGTTGCATGACGATGAGAATCCGCAAGCCGTTCGATAGCATTGAGCAGCACCGTCTTCCCGGTCCCGCGCAGGCCCAGCAGCATTTGCGATTGGGAATGGCGACCAATTAAGATCCGTTGCAACGCAATGTTTGCATCATCAATGATTTTCGAGCGGCCAGCCAGTTCTGGTGGCGGCGATCCGGCACCAGGAGCAAATGGATTTCTAACGGGGTCCATGACTCTATTCCTCTGCGCAACCCAGGAGTTCTAAAGTTTTTATAGTGTTCTACTCAATATAATATAGATCACCATAGAGTGCCATATTTTTTGCAGAACTTTTTATGTGTCAGCAAGACCGGAGAAGCCAGGCTTTCATTTTCATCCCTCATCCATAAAATGGCGCGATGCATCTTTACCCGATAGCCCCTCAAGGCATGACCCATATGGTGCAAACCACCAAATATGCTCTCGATGCGTTGAAGCCCCCATAACGCACCGAAATCGCTTCATTCGGTTGCTGGGCGGTTGCTACAGAAAAAACGGCCTGACGCGGAAAAGCGCCAAGCCGTTTTCAACATTGGTAGCTGGGGGCGGACTTGAACCGCCGACCTCGGCATTATGAGTGCCGCGCTCTAACCAGCTGAGCTACCCAGCCATGGGTGGGGCGTAATTACGGCATCCCTTGCGAGGCGTCAAGGGGGGAATGGCGATTTTTCCCCCAACCCTCACGCGTTGACGTCGATCACCGTGCGCCCGCGCACCGCGCCTTCCAGAATGCGCTTGCCGAGCGCCGGGGCTTCGGACAACGGATGGACTTCCGCGACCGCGCCCAGCTTGTCCATGGGCAGTTCGGCGGCCAGCCGGTTCCAGGCCGTGACGCGCCGCGCCGTGGGGCACGCCACGCTGTCGATGCCCAGCAGATTGACGCCGCGCAACAGGAACGGCAGGACCGAGGCTTCGAAGGTGAAACCACCCGCATTGCCGACGGCGGCACAGCTGGCGCCCGGTTGCAGGGACGACAGCAGGTTGCCCAGGATCTTGCCGCCGACGTTGTCGATGGCCCCGGACCAGCGCGCCTTGGACAGCGGCCCGCGGGGCGTTTCCTCAAGCTCCGCGCGCGACACCAGGGACGCCGCGCCCAGGCCGGTGAGATAGTCGTGCGAACTGTCCCGCCCGGTCCCCGCCGCGACGCGGTAGCCCAGGTTCGACAGCAGCGCCACCGCGACCGAGCCCACACCGCCGGACGCGCCGGTGACCAGGACCTCGCCCTCGGATTCCGGCGTCAGGCCGTGGTCTTCCAGAGCCATCAGCGCCAGCATCGCGGTCAGCCCCGCCGTGCCCAGCCCCATGGCCTGCACGCTGTCCAATCCCTTGGGCAGCGGCACCAGCCATTCGGACTTGACCCGCGCGCGGGTGGCGAAGCCGCCCCACCACACCTCGCCCACGCGCCAACCGGTGCAGATCACGTCGTCGCCCGGCTGGAACGCGCCGGACACGCAGCTTTCCACCACGCCGACGAAATCGACGCCGGGGATGTGCGGATAGTCCCGCACCAGCTTGCCGAGCCCGTTCAGGATCATCCCGTCCTTGTAGTTCAGCGACGAATACTTGACCGCCACGGTGGTGTCGGCGTCGGGCAAACGGTCGTTGCCCAGGGTTTGGAGGGACGCGGAAACCTTGCCCGCGTCGTCTTGGTCGAGAACGAGGGCGCGAAACGTGTCGGTCATGGGGAAATCCTTTGTGCTTGAAGTCAGTCCATGATGCGCCAGGGAATGGTCATCCCGGCCAGGAAGGGTTTGACGGACGCGCCGCCATCCACGGCGACGTGTTCGGGCACGGTCCAGGGATCGCGCACCAGGGTCACGGTCTCGGATGCGGGTTTCAGCCCGTAGAACGCCGGGCCGTTGAGGCTGGCAAAGGCTTCGAGCTTGTCCAGCGCGCACTCTTCGTCGAACACCTGGGCATAGAGTTCCACCGCGCATGGGGCGGAAAAGATGCCCGCACAGCCGCACGCCGCCTCCTTGGCCGAAACCGCGTGCGGCGCGGTGTCGGTGCCGAGAAAGAACTGCGCCTCGCCGGATGTCGCGGCCTCACGCAGGGCCAGACGGTGCTGTTCGCGCTTGGCGATGGGCAGGCAGTAGAGATGCGGATGCACGCCGCCCCGGAAGATGTCGGTGCGGTTGATCATCAGATGATGCACCGTGATGGTCGCACCGACGCGCGGCCCCCGCGAGCGCACGAAATCCACGGCGGCCGAGGTGGTGATGTGTTCGAACACCACCTTGAGGCCCGGGAAACGGTCGAGCATCGGCTCCATCACCCGGTGGATGAAGACGTGTTCGCGGTCGAACACGTCCACCGCCGGATCCGTGACCTCGCCGTGCACCAGAAGCGGCATGCCGATTTCCTCCATGCGCTCCAACACGCCATGGATGTTGGCGACGCCGGTGACGCCGCTGTCGGAATTGGTGGTGGCCCCGGCGGGGTACAGCTTGGCCGCGGCGAACACGCCGTCCCCGTAGCCGCGCGCGATGTCGTCCGGGTCGGTCTTGTCGGTGAGGTACGCCGTCATCAACGGGGTGAAGCCCATCTCGGCGGGTACGGCGGCGGTGATGCGGTCGCGATAGGCCGCCGCCAGGTCCGCCGTGGTCACCGGCGGAACCAGGTTCGGCATGACGATGGCGCGGCCGAACTGACGCGCCGTGTAGGGCGCGACGGCGTTCAGCATCGCTCCGTCGCGCAGGTGCGCGTGCCAGTCGTCGGGGCGGCGGATGGTGAGGGTGTCGGGTCCGGTCATGATGCTGTCTTATTTCCAGGAGTTGTTCTTACGGCGCATGAATTCGTCGGCCATGGTGCGCACCCGGCTGACCAGAAAGGTGGTCATGTTGCGCATCACCGGGTCCATGGCGGCAAGTCGGGCGCGGAATTCGGCGCGGTCGATGGCGATCACCTCCACGTTGGTGCGGGCCAGGGCCTCGGCCATGCGGGGGCGGTCGTCGAACAGCGCCATTTCACCGAAAATCTCGTTGCGTTCCAGGGTCGCCAGGATCTGCGGGTTGGACGTCTGCATCCCCTTGCGGATTTCCACCATGCCCTTGACGATCAGGAACGCCGCCTCGCCGCGATCGCCTTCGTGGAAAATGATGGTGTTGGCCTCGAACTTCATGGTCTTGAAGCCGGTCTTCTTCGCATCCCCCTCGGTCAAGGGGGGCGCGATGGGACTCGCTGCCTTGTTGGTCAAGTTGAGGCTATCGTCGGTCATGCATTTCCCATTCGGCGGTCAGTCCGCGAGCACGTCGAATGCCGTCGCGTCCGCGTCTCCCCCTTCGAGGTGAATTTTGTGCCATATCGCATAAAACAGCAACGTCCAAGCCGCCTTGCCCGCCCGCCCCGACGGATCGGCGAACACCGCCCGCACGCCCGTCGGACGGCACACGGCGCGGATGCAGTCTTGCTCCGCCACCAGTTCGCCCAGCCTGGCGCCCTCGGCGCGGATCCATTCGCCGACCGGCACGGTGAAGCCGCGCTTCTTGGAAAACGGCAAGGCCTTCGGCATGGCGGTGGACAGCCAGCGGCGCAGCAGGTGCTTGCCTAGCCCATGCTTGATTTTCAAGGCGTCGGGCAAGGCGAAGGCGAACGTCGCCATTTCCGGATCCAGGAAGGGCACGCGTCCCTCGACCCCGTGCGCCATCAACATGCGGTCGACCTTGGTCAGCAGGTCGTTGGGCAGCCATGTGGCGATGTCCTGGGCCTGCACGGACTGCAAGCGGGTGCGGCCCAGCCGCCGGGCGTCCGTGCCGGCCCGGGCCATGCCGGCCCGCCAGACGCGGGCCGGATCGTCGTGCGCCAGGACATGCAATCCGTCGAGAATGCCCTTGCGGTACAGCTCCTTGGGGAACAGCAGGCGCTTGGCGGCGCGGTAACGTCCGTACCCGGCGAACAGTTCGTCCCCGCCTTCGCCCGCCAGCACCACCTTGAAGCCTTCCGCCCGCGCGGTCTGCGCCAGCTTCCAGGTCGGCAGCGTGGCGTAGTCCGCGACCGGATCGTCCATATGGCGCGCGATGGCGGGCAGCATGGTCCACAAATCCTCCGCCCCGAATTCGACTTCGACATGGTGGGCGCGTTCCGCCCGCGCCAATTCGCGGGCGTGTTCGCGTTCATCATGCACGGGACCGGCAAAGCCCGCAGTGAACGCGGTCACAGGGTCGGGGTTGAGGCGGCTCATCATCGCCAGCAGGACGGAGGAATCGATGCCCCCCGACAGGAACATGGCGTAGGGTACGTCGGCGCGCTGGTGCACGCCCACGGTGTCGTTCAGCACGCGGTCCAATTCGCTCAGGGCGTGGGCCTTGGAGACGGCGCGGGGCTTGCCGTCGGGCAGCGCATCGATGCGGCGGCGCTCGACGATCCGGCCGTTTTCGACGGCGACGGTCTCGCCCGGCAGGACGCGGCGGATGCCCGCCAGCGGCAGATCCGCCCCGGTGGTGAATTGCAGTTGCAGGAACTCGTCGCGCTTGGCCGGGTCCAGACGGGCGTCCACCAGACCGGCGTCGATCAGGGCGCGCGGTTCGGACGCGAAGGCGAAGCCCTTTGCAGTCTCTGCGTAATACAACGGCTTGATGCCGAACGGATCGCGCGCCAGCACCAGCCGCCCCGCGCCCGCGTCCCAGATGGCGATGGCGTACATGCCGCGAAGATGGCGGGAGAAGTCCAGCCCGTGGCGGAGATAAAGATGCAGGGGCGGCTCGCAGTCGGACGCGCAGGCGAAATCGACGCCCGGCATTTCGGCGCGCAGTTCGGGGTTGTTGTAGATTTCCCCGTTGGCGACCAGGGCCACTTCGCCCCCGTCGGCCCGGCGGGTGACGAACGGCTGGTCGCCGCCCGCCAAATCGACGATGGCGAGCCGCGTGTGCGCCAACGCGCACGCGCCGTTGCGATACACCCCCGCCCCATCCGGCCCCCGGTGCGCCAGCGCCGCCTTGAAGCGGTCGAGAAGCGCGTCGTCGTGCGCGCCCACCAGCCCCGCGACGCCGCACATCAGTTGGCCACCTTTTGGAAGAAATCGAGGTACCGCTTCACCACCTGGGCCTCGGTGAAATCGCGCTCGTAGCTTTGCCGTCCGGCCTGGGCCAGATCGCCGGCCAGAACATCGTCGCCCACGACCCGCTGAATGGCCTTGGCCAGGGCCTTGGCGTCGTCCACCGGAACCAACAGGCCGTTGACGCCATCCCGGATCAGGGCCGCCGGACCCTGGGACGCGCACGCCACCACGGGGCGCTCCTGACCCCAGGCTTCGATCACCACGTTGCCGAGCGGCTCGTGACGCGACGGGCACACGAACACGTCCGCCGCCGCCAGCAGTTCGGCGGTGTCGTCGCGCCAGCCCAGGAAGCGGATGCGCGGACGCACGCCCAGGCTTTTGGCGTGGGCTTCCAGGGCTTCGCGTTCCGGCCCCTCTCCGGCGATGGCGAGGTAGGCGTCCGGCAGATCCGCCATGGCGGTAATCAGCACGTCGAAGGCCTTGTTCTCATGCAGCCGCCCCAGCGTCAAAATCAGCCGCGCCCGGTCGGGGACGTTCAGGTCCTTGCGCTTGGCGGGCGGCCGGCGGTCGGCCGCGACGAAATTGGGCAGGTAGTGGGCGCGTTCCGCTGGCCATCCTTCGCGCAGGAAATAGTCGCGGATGTCCTCGGTGTTGCCCACCAGATGATCGCAGTTGCGGTAGTACTTGAGGTCGTAATACCCCCCCAACCGGGCGGTGAAGACGTAGTTCGTGTCCTTCGGCGGGGTCCCCGGCATCTTGGCCGTGGCGCGGTTCATCCAGGTCATCACCACGTGGGGCTGGTAATCGCGCAGTTGACGCTTCAGCTCCGGCCCCGTGACCCAGTCCAACCGCCCGCGAAACGGCAGTTCCACCGGCTCGATCCCCGCCTCGCGCAGCAACGCCGCGCGCCGCGCGTTCTTGCGAATCACCACGCGCTGGTCCAGCCCCGCGCCGTGCAGGGCAATGACCAGACGCTCGAAGAACTTCTCCGCGCCGCCGTGATCGGCACCGGCCATGGCTTGCAGGACGCGCATGTCAATCGTTCTCCAGGCGCGCTTTCAGGTGCGACAACAGCGGGAACAATCCCGCCATCAGCGCGATGAGGAAACCGTAATAGCCTTCCTTGTATCCCTTGCGCCCGATGTAGCACTTGAAGAAGCGCGAAAACAGGCGGCGCAGGTTGTTGGGGAAGGATCCGATGTCGCCCTTGGCCCGCATGTCGCGGGCGCGGGACGTGGTGTAGCGGTCGAGCCGCTGGATCATGTCCGAGATGTTGCGGTCCACCAGATGCACCATGCGGTGTTCCAGCCACATGCGCTCGCCCTTTAGCTCGACGCCGGGATGGATGCGCTGCTGCCCCCAGGACTTGGCCCCGCGCGCGAACAGGCGCACGGTCGCGCTCACCCCCCAGGACCCGCCCCAGCCGTAGCGCACCAGCCGTTCGCCGACATAGTTGTCGTAGGGAATGAGGAAGTGGCCGAACGGCGCGGTCTGGATCTTGTCCAGGATCTCGCCCCCCAGTTCCGGGGACACGCGCTCGTCCGCGTCGACTTCCAAGATCCAGTCCATGGCGCAGGCGTCGATGCCGGCATGACGGCGTGGACCTTCGATCTCCCAACTGCCTTCGATCAGGCGGCCGGTGTAACGCGCCGCGATGTCGCGCGAGCCGTCGGTGCACTTGTCCAGCACCACCACGATCTCGTCGGCGAAGCTCAGCGTGTCCAGACATGCCGCCAGGTTCTCTTCCTCGTTGTGGGCGACGACCAGCGCGCTCACCGTGACCTTGCGCGCGTTCATTCCAGATCTTCCCACAATCGCCGCGCGGCGCGTTCGGCCGTATCCACGTCAAGCTCCATCATCATGTTGGGCGCATTGCGCCAATCGTAGTCCGCCGGGAAAACTTCGTCATAGCTTTTTTCGCCGCGCACGCTGCGACACTTCGGCCCCCACGGCGCGTAGTTGATTTCCCGGGACGGCCCGAACAGCCCCAGCGTCGGCGCGCCCGCCGCCGCCGCGACGTGCATCAGGCCGGAATCGTTGCCGATGTACAACGCCGAACGGCGGATGCATGCGGCGATGGTCAGCAACGGAGCATCTCCGACCAGATTGAGCAACCGGTCTTTGGGCAGCGCGTCCAGGACGGGTTGCGCCATCTCGCGTTCCGATGAATGCGCGATCACCGCCACCCGGCCGCCGGGAAGAATGCCTCCGTCACCCGTCAGCCGCAACGCCAATTCCGCGAACCGTTCGGCGGGCCAGGTCTTGCCGGACCAGTTCGCCGTCGGGCCCAACGCCAAAACCGGCGCGCCGTCGGGGATCAGGCGCAAAGCCTCGGCGTCGTGTTCGGGCAGGGTCCAGAGCCGGGGCGCGGGCGGATCGTCCGCGCGCCCGACCAGCGACCCCATCGCCGTGACCCGGTGGTCGTATTTCTTGTTGGCCTTGCCCAGATGGATCTGCCGCTTGGCCGCGAGCAGGTAACTGAGCGGCGCGTTGCGCAAGTCCACCACCACCTCCCACAGGCGCGGGACGCATTGGAACCACATGTCCCACCAGTGCAGCGAGTGCTTGCGCTTGGGCAATTCGATGATGCGCTCCAAGCCCGGCACGCCTTGGAACAGGCCCGCCGGCACCGGGCCGCACACCACCGTCACCCGCGCGCCGGGATGGCGTTCCAGCATGTGCGCCAGCACGCCCGTGGACAACGCCGCGTCGCCCAACCGGTTGGAAGTGATGAACAGAATCCGGCGCACCAATGCCCCCTTCGAAAACCTGCGTCTTTATACGGGGATGGGGCCGAGAATCCTAGGGCATTAAACGGGATAGCGCGACAGCAACGCCAATACGGCGCACACGCTCAACGGCTGTTTTTTCATGTCGGGGCGTTGCTTGAGGAACTCCTCGAGCAGGGCTTCCAAGTGCCGGGCGTCCTGCAACGCACGCTCGCCGGTGGCGTCGTAGATCGGATCCTTGCCGTTGCGTTTGAGGATCGCGTTGGTCCCGGCCAGGGCGTGCGCCACGCCGGTCATGTAGACATCCAGAACCGCGCGCTGATCGACGGTCAGGTCCTGGCGCGCCAGGAACTGGTCCATGGGGGTGTCGAGCTTACCGGGATTTTTCTTGAAGAACATGGCTCAGCGTCCCTCTCCACGATAGGCCTGGACGGCGGCGAAGATCTGTTCGGCGGTGGCGTCGACGCCCACGGGACTGATGTTGATCAGTTCATACCCCGTGGCGGAGACGAGACCCTTCGCGGCGCCGGTCAGCACGCCGTCTCCTTCCAGGTACTGGGCCGCGTCCTCGACGGTCAGCACCACCCCCAGAACGGGTTCCGCGGTGTCGCGCGCGTTGCCGCCGCTTTTGGTCAGCTTGACGTTGGCGATGTCGGCGATTTCCGCGCCGCGAACGGCCTCCCACGGGATGGTGTTGGGGCCGATGCGGGCGTCGAAAATTCCGGCGCCGGTGACGCGGACGATGGGCCCGCGCTTGCCGGTCTCATAGGTTTTGTAGGACTTGAACGACACGGTCGCCATGACGAAGAACACCGCCAGGCCGATGCCCAGCGGGACGATGGTGTCGGAACTCCACCCGGCATCCGCCGCGCCGCCGCGCGCGCGCCAGGCGAACACCAGACCGCCCAGCGCGATCAGCGCCGTGGCGATCACGGCGATCAGGGCCTTGGTCACTTCCAGATGGGCTTCGAAGGGGGCGGGCATGGGCGGTCCTCCGGCTTAGGCGATCCACGTGCGTATCCAGATATGCAGAATGTTGTCGGGATCATCGTAGATCAGCTTGGCCGTGATCGCCAGCGACATGACCACCAGCATTGGCCGAATCACCCCAGCGCCGTGTTTCATGGCGGTGTTGGCCCCCAGCCGCGCGCCCACCAGTTGGCCCGCCGCCATCACCAGGGCGGGAAGCCACAAGACATGTCCACCCACGGCGAACACCAAAAACGCCGCGAAGTTCGAGGTGAAGTTGACCACCTTGGTGTGCGCCGTGGCCTTGAGCATGTTGAAGCCCAGGATGGAGACGAAGGCCAGCGCCCAGAAACTGCCCGTCCCCGGCCCGAAAAAGCCGTCGTAAAACCCGATGCCGAGCCCGAACAGCATGTAAAACGGCCCCGTGTTCATCAGGTGATGACGATCGACGTGGCCGATGTTCGGACCGAAGGCGAAATACAGCGCCGCCGCGATCAGCAGGAACGGGATCAGCTGCATCATGATGTCGGAAGACAGGCTCTGCACCGCCACCGCGCCGACGACGGATCCCGTGAACGTCCACGCCACGGCGGCCTTCATGGCGCGGAGGTCCACATGCCCACGCTTGGCGTAGGCGCGGGTCGCGGTGAACGATCCGAACATGGCCTGGGCCTTGTTGGTGGCCAGCGCCGCCACCGGGCCCATGCCGGTCGCCAGCAACGCCGGAACGGAGATCAGCCCCCCGCCCCCGGCGATGGCGTCCACGAACCCACCGGCGAGACCGGCGAGGAAGAGCAACGCCAAGACATCCAGGGCCATGGCGTCCATGGCTGGATTTACTCCGCCGCCTCGGTCTTCTGGTAGATCAGACCGCCTTTTTCCATGAATTCCGCGGCCTTTTCGGCCATGCCTTGTTCAGCGGCGGCGGCGGCGTTGGCCACATCTTGAACTTCCTGGCTGATCTTCATGGCGCAGAACTTGGGCCCGCACATGGAACAGAAGTGCGCGGTCTTGGCCCCTTCGCTGGGCAGCGTCTCGTCGTGGTACTGCATCGCCGTATCGGGGTCGAGAGCCAGGTGGAACTGGTCCTTCCAGCGGAATTCGAAACGCGCACGGCTCATGGCGTCGTCGCGGATTTGCGCGCCGGGGTGTCCCTTGGCGAGGTCGGCGGCGTGCGCGGCGAGCTTGTAGGTCACCACGCCGGTCTTGACGTCGTCCCGATCGGGCAGGCCAAGGTGCTCCTTGGGCGTGACGTAGCACAGCATGGCGCAGCCGTACCAGCCGATCATCGCCGCGCCGATGCCGGACGTGATGTGGTCGTAACCGGGCGCGATGTCGGTGACCAGCGGCCCAAGCGTATAGAACGGAGCCTCGCCGCACACCTTCAACTGGCGGTCCATGTTTTCCTTGATCTTGTGCATCGGCACATGGCCGGGACCTTCGATGAAGGTCTGGACGTTCTTGGCGAAGGAAATCTTTTGCAGTTCGCCCAGCGTGTCCAGTTCGGCGAACTGGGCGGCGTCGTTGGCGTCGGCGATGGAACCGGGGCGGAAGCCGTCGCCCAGGCTCAACCCGACGTCGTAGGCGGCGCAGATGTCGCAGATTTCCGCGAAATGTTCGTACAGGAAGCTTTCCTTGTGGTAGGTCAAACACCACTTGGCCATGATTGATCCGCCGCGCGACACGATCCCGGTGGTGCGGTTGGCGGTCAGCGGAATGTGCGCCAAGCGCACGCCCGCGTGGATGGTCCAATAGTCCACGCCCTGCTCCGCCTGTTCGATCAGCGTGTCGCGGAACAGCTCCCACGTCAGGTTTTCGGCCACCCCGGCGCATTTTTCCAGGGCTTGGTAAATCGGCACTGTGCCGATGGGCACGGGTGAATTGCGGATGATCCATTCGCGGATGTTGTGAATGTCGCTGCCGGTGGACAGGTCCATCACCGTGTCCGCGCCCCAACGGGTCGACCACACCATCTTGTCCACTTCCTCGGCAACCGACGAGGTCACCGCCGAGTTTCCGATGTTGGCGTTGATCTTGGTCAGGAAGTTGCGCCCGATGATCATCGGTTCGGATTCCGGGTGGTTGATGTTGGCCGGCAACACCGCGCGTCCGCGCGCGATCTCGTCGCGGACGAATTCCGGCGTCACCAGATCGGGCATGGACGCGCCGAAGTCCTCGCCGTCGCGCGCCTTGCCCAAGGCCGCCATGCGGCCTTCGTTTTCGCGGATGGCGACGTATTCCATTTCCGGGGTGACGATTCCGGCCTTGGCGTAGGCCAGCTGCGACACGGTCTTGCCCGGCTTGGCGCGAAGCGGACGGCGGTTGACGGCGGGGCACTCGGGAACGCTGGCGTCCTTGCCGTTGTCTTCCGGCTTCACCTGACGGCCGTCATAGGACTCCACGTCGCCGCGCGCCTGGATCCAGGGGCCGCGCAGTTTGTTCAGGCCCTTGGCGATGTCGATCGCGGCCGACGGGTCGGTGTACGGGCCGGACGCGTCGTAAACCACCACCGGCGGCTCGCCCGAGGTGGGCTCCAGAGGGATGCGGCGCATGGCGACGGGGCCGCACAGCTTGCCGTCCACGTAATGCTTTTCCGAGCCCTGGATCGGTCCGGTGGTGACTTGGATTTCGGTGCCCATGGCTGCGCTCTCCGTTATGGGGACGTGGGGAGGAAACGAAGGAGATGCGCCTGGCGTCTTCCCGTCCCTCCGCCGGCACGACCCGGATCAGGTTCAAAGGGTGCGTCTCAGGCCCGCGCGCATGTTCAACGACATGGCCGGCGGGCCGCCCCTGGGATGTTGCGGTGAATGTGGAGAGTCCCGACGCAAACGTCAAGGGCCGGAAACGTTCAGCGCGGCGCCTTGCAGATGGTGCGTCCCAGATCGGTGACGCTGGCCTTGTCGAATCCGGCGCCGAAGGGCTTGAGGGTCAGCCAGCCAGAATCCTTGCATTCGTGCAAGGTGCGGAACAGCAACGTCCCGTCGTCTTCGGCCGGGACCGCGATGTCCCCGGACTGCATGATCAATTCCAGAAGCAAGCGTTGTTGTGGCAAGGCTGTAGGCATGGTTTAACGGCCCCAAACTGTCATCGTCTGCGCATAAGATGGGGTGCATCATGGTTTTGCGCCGGACCATTTGCAACAAAAAACTCCCATCCTAATACGTTTGGACGAACGATCCCCGCGATCGGGGGCGGCCGGGGGGATTGACGTTGGCCAAAACCGCCCCGATGGTGTAGAAGCCCTGGCCAAAGACATTCAAACAGGAGAACGCACATGTCCGATTCCGTCGCCGCCTCGCACATCCTGCTGATGTACGCCGGCTCCATGCGCTCCAGCGCGACCCGCTCCAAGGACGAAGCCCTGGCGCAGATCGAAGACCTCAAGTCCCAACTGGACGGCGGCGCGGATTTCGCGGCGCTGGCGAAGGATCACTCGGACTGCCCGTCGGGCTCCGGTGGCGGCGCGCTGGGCACGTTCGGCCGCGGCCAGATGGTCAAGGAATTCGAGGACGCGACCTTCTCCATGGACGTCGGCGACGTCAGCGGCGTGGTGGAAACCGCGTTCGGCTACCACCTGATCAAGCGCACGTCCTGATCCGACGTCACCAGCCCTCGCCCGCGTCATGAGAGGCATGCGAGACCGCACCCCCCGTCCGCAATCGTCCGGCGACCGCGACGATTGGCGCACCATTCGCACGCTGCTGCCGTACCTTTGGCCAGCCGGGCGGTGGGACTTGCGCGGGCGGGTGGTGGTCGCCATGGTCCTGCTGCTGGCGGCCAAGGGCATGACGGTGCTGGTGCCGGTCATCCTCAAGCACGCGGTGGACGATCTCAGTTCCACCAGCATGGCGGCGGGATTGGCCGCGGTGCCGGTGGCGCTTTTGGTGGCGTACGGACTGGCGCGGATCTTCTCCTTGGCGTTTCGCGAACTGCAAGCCGCGATCTTCGCCAACGTCACCCACTACGCGATCCGCGAAACGGCGTTGAGAACCTTTCGTCATCTGCACGGCCTGTCGCTGCGTTTTCACCTGGAACGCCAGACCGGGGGGTTGTCGCGTACCATTGAGCGCGGCTCGCGCGGGATCGAATTCCTGTTGCGCATGATGCTGTTCAACATCGTGCCGACCATCGTGGAAATCGCCATGGTGGGCGCGCTGCTGTGGGTGATGCTGAGTCCCTGGTTCGCGGGGGCGACGCTGGCGACCATTCTGGCCTACGTGGCGTGGACGGTGGCGCTGACCAACTGGCGCACGCGCTTTCGCCGGGAAATGAACGAAAACGATTCCCGCGCCCACACCAAGGCGATCGACTCGCTGCTCAACTATGAAACGGTCAAGTATTTCGGCAACGAAGACCACGAGGCACGGCGCTTCGACGAAGGGTTGGCGGGCTACGAGTTGGCGGCGATCAAGTCCAAGACCTCGCTGGCGGTTCTCAACACCGGCCAGGGCGCGATCATCGCGGTGGGCGTCACGGCGGTGATGCTGATGGCCGCCTTCGGGGTCGAGGCCGGCGACATGACGGTGGGCGACTTCGTGCTGGTCAACACGTACCTGTTGCAGCTCTACCTGCCGCTGAATTTTCTGGGCTCGGCTTATCGGGAAATCAAGCATTCCCTGACCGACATGGAAGACATGTTCACCCTGCTGAACGCGCCGAAGGACGTCACCGACGCCCCGGACGCCCCCGCACTGGACGTTTCCGGCGGCGCCGCCGTGGCGTTCGAGGGCGTGGATTTCGCTTACGATCCCCGCCGCCGGGTGCTCAAGGACGTGTCGTTCCGGGTGGAGGCGGGCAAGAGCGTCGCCATCGTCGGCGCGTCGGGGGCCGGGAAATCCACCATCTCGCGGCTGTTGTTCCGCTTTTACGACGTCGATGCCGGGCGCGTCGCCATCGACGGCCAGGACATCCGCGCGGTGACCCAGGCCAGCTTGCGCGCCGCCATCGGCATCGTCCCGCAGGACACGGTGCTGTTCAACGACACCATTTATTACAACATCGCCTATGGCCGCCCCACCGCCACGCCCGGCGAGGTCGAGGCGGCGGCCCAACTCGCCCACATCCACGATTTCGTCCTGTCGCTGCCCGATGGCTATGACACGGTGGTGGGCGAACGGGGCCTGAAGCTGTCAGGCGGGGAAAAACAGCGCGTCGCCATCGCGCGCACCATCCTGAAGGATCCGCGCATCCTGCTGTTCGACGAAGCCACCTCGGCGCTGGACACGCACACGGAAAAGGAAATCCAGGCCGCGCTCAGGGACGTGGCGGCGGGCCGCACCACGTTGATGATCGCGCACCGCCTGTCCACAGTGGTGGACGCGGACGAGATCTTGGTGCTGGACCACGGCGAAATCCGCGAACGCGGCCGCCATGCGGAATTGTTGGAACGACGCGGACTTTACGCCGCCATGTGGGCGCGCCAGTTGGAAGCCCGCGAGGCCGAAGAGGTCCCGGCGTGACGGACTTTCGGAACTTCCGCTGGCAAACGGACGGCGCGCCGCTCTGACTCACATCATGGACATGGACGGCATGCGGCGGTCCCTGCCATCCACCTGCTTTTCCTTACGCCGACGGTCGGGACCAAAAAAATTGTGGGTTTTGACGAACACGCGGTTGTGTTCGATGATGGCGCGAATGCGGGCGTACAGGCTCTTCGCCGAAATCGGCTTGGCCAGATATTCGGTCATGCCGGCGTCGCGCGCGGTGCAGACGTGATGGATTTCGGTGAAGGCCGTCACCACGATCACCGGAATGAAAGGATTGGCGCTGTTTTCGCTGTCGCGCACGGCCGTCAGGAATTTCAACGCATCCAGATCCGGAGCCCAGTCCAGCAAAATGATGTCGTATTGGCCCTTGGAAAACAGTTCGAGCCCTTCGGCCAAGGAACCGACCCGGTCCTGGCGGGCGACGCCCAAGTGGTTCAACACGTCGCCCATCAGGCGGCGCATGAATTGATGCTTTTCGACGATCAGAATCTCCAGACCGCTCAAATTGTACCCCATGGAACCCTCCGCTTTGCGGTTCACCCCAATGCATTAAAGACGATGGTATGCAGGAGGGGGTGATTTGCAATTCTTTTGTGGAAAATCCCGGATCACATTGTCGTGAGCGCAGGGGCTCACACGAAATCGGGGCCGTGGATCCAGGCCACAAGGGACTGACGCAGACCGCCGACGACCGGCGCGACCCGGTGCAGCGTGGTGGCGGCGAAGGCCACGGCCGTTCCCCGTTCTTTCGGCGCCTGGAACGGGCGGCCGTCGGCGTTCAATTCCAGCTCGCCGCCGACGTAGGCTTCGGGCGCGCTCAACTGCACCGAAAGGGTCAGCTTGCGCCGCCCCGCCACCGGACCGCGACCGCGATCGATGTGCCAATCGTAATGGTGCCCAGGGCCGTAGGCCGCCAGTTGCAGCTGTTCTTCGAACCCGTCCAGGGCGTAGCGGAACAGATCCCGGTTGGCGTCCGCCGCCAGCCGGGTCATGCGGGCGTGGACCCAGTCCAGGTCGTCCCGATCGGGAATCCACACCAGGGTGGACTTGCGGACGTTGTGGTCGAAGCGATCGACCACCAGACCGCCGTCGCTTTGATCCAGGTCGGCGAAAAGCGCGACAAGGCGCTCGCACTCGTCGTCGCTGAACGCGTGGGGATAAACGCACCAATACTGCGGCGGTTTGCCCCGGCCCGTACCGGACGGGGGCTGCCAGGACGCGGACGCCAAGGCCATGGCGCGAAACCTTCACCAAACCGCGCCAGACGCGCGGCGCAGCGTCTATACGCCCAAACCACCGCTTTGGATAGAGAGATTCGCGCCAAACTTCAGGCCAGGTCCTCGACCACCCACTTGGTCACCAACGCGGTGGCCCGGGCGCATTGGTCGCCGCGTTGGTCGGAAAATCCTTTGTATTCCTCCGGCTTCCACATGTTCCAGGTCTTGCCGGTGAATTCCTGCTGCAAATGTTCGCAGGTGACGCCGCCGAATTCCGCCTTGAAGCGTTCGACCAACTTGCGCCCGGCATTGAAGTTGGCCATGCCGCGCCCCTTGTCGAGCTTGTCGGCGTCGCGGCCCTTCTTCGCGCCCAAAGCCAACAGCCCGCCGGTGAGCGCGCCGCACGCCCCCTCCCCCATCAACCCGCCGCCGCCGGAAAGTCCGTGACTGGCCTTGATGGTCTCGTCGGTGACCAGGCCGACCGTGTTCTTGACGGCCGTCAGGACGCACTGCGGACAGCAGCCGTATTTGACGTCCAGCTCAAAGGCCTCGTCCGCGGCCTTTTGCGCCAGGGCTTCCTTGTCGGGGTTGGTCACGGCGAACTCCTTCCGGGCGGCTTCATATTAGGGAATCTTAAAATACCACCACGGGAAAGGAAAGACCCGCGAACGACGAAAGGGCCGCGCGCGGCGGCCCTTTCGTCTGGATTGCGGCGTCCGGAAAGCGGACGCACTGTGCCACCGTCACATGAAGGCGCGGACGCACGCCAACGCCAGCACATGGCAGAGGCTCAGGAAAAAACGGTGACCGGGATGCGAACGCACGCAATGGAACCGTGGGTTCTGGCGCGCCGCGATGGTCACCACATGGCCGTATACCATGGCGCTATCCTTTCTGGACTGTTGCGGTCACTTCTGGGACCAACCGTCAGTATAGCAGATTTTCGCCCGGTTCGACAAACGCGCGTCGGCTCAGGTGCTCGGCCCCGGCCGATCGCGGGTGTCCAAAGGATTGTGCGGCTCGTCCTCGGCCTTTTTGCGCCGGATCAGGATGTCGCCGTTGGGCAGGATTTCCGGCGCATCGTAGGTCGGCAGATCCTTGACGAACTGACCGAACGACTTCATCAGCAACTCCATCGAATCCAGCAGCGCGCGCAATTCCTCGCGCGGGATGGGGGGGATGGGCGCGTCTTCCGCCCGCACGGGCGTGACGGCCGCGAGGACGACGAAACCGGCCCCCAGGACCGTTGCAATCAACCGCTTGTTCATCGGGAACTCCCATCGTGTTGCGAGGGCTCAGCATAGCACAAATCCGCATCCGCCACGCGGTTGTTTCGGGGGGGCTAAAATGCTAAGTTCAACGGGTCTGGAGCGGTCTGGCGTGGCCGCTCTCTTCGCACGCCAATTTATTGAATTCACAGGGAATTTTTTTATATGACCGAATCGGCCTCCGTGCCTCCTTCGCAAACCGGTGGATTCGAATCCGTCGCCATCGAAGACGAGATGAAAAGCTCGTATCTCGATTACGCCATGAGCGTGATCGTGAGCCGCGCTTTGCCCGACGTCCGCGACGGTCTGAAACCGGTTCACCGGCGCATCGTGCACGCGATGAACGAGAACGGATACGACGCCACCAAGCCGTACCGCAAGTCGGCGCGCATCGTCGGCGACGTCATGGGTAAATACCACCCCCACGGCGACAGCGCGATCTACGACGCCATGGTGCGCATGGCGCAGAATTTCTCGCTGCGCCTGCCGCTGATCGACGGCCAGGGCAACTTCGGATCCATGGACGGCGACCGCGCCGCGGCCATGCGCTACACCGAGGCCCGCATGGCCAAGTCCGCGCACGCGCTGATCGACGACATCGACAAGGACACCGTCGACTTCCAACCCAACTACGACGACACCCAGCGCGAGCCCAAGGTGCTTCCGGCGCGCTTTCCGAACCTTTTGGTCAACGGCGCGGGCGGCATCGCGGTGGGCATGGCGACCAACATTCCGCCGCACAATCTGGGCGAGGTGTTGGACGGCTGCCTGGCGGTGATCGACAACCCGGACATTTCCATCAACGGCCTGATGGAATACGTCAAGGCCCCTGACTTCCCGACCGGCGGGCTGATCATGGGCCGCCAGGGCATCCATTCGGCGTTCCACACCGGGCGCGGCTCCATCATCATGCGCGGGCGCACCGAGATCGAGGAACGCCCGCACGGCCGTGAAGCCATCGTCATCAGCGAAATCCCCTATCAGGTCAACAAGGCCCGCATGGTCGAGATCATGGCCGAATGCGTGCGCGACAAGAAGATCGAGGGCATTTCCGACATCCGCGACGAATCCGACCGCCACGGCGTACGGGTGGTGGTGGAAATCAAGAAGGACGCGGTCACCGAGGTGGTGCTGAACCAGCTGTTCCGCTTCACGCCGCTGCAGACGTCGTTCGGGGTCAACATGCTGGCGCTGAACGGCGGGCGGCCGCAGCTGATGAACCTGAAGGAAATCCTCCAGGCCTTCGTCGACTTCCGCGAAGAAGTCATCCGGCGGCGCACCATCTTCCTGCTCGGCAAGGCGCGCGACAAGGCGCACCTGTTGGTGGGGCTGGCCATCGCGGTGGCCAACATCGACGAGATCATCGCGCTCATCCGCGCCGCGCCCAACCCGCAGGTGGCGCGCGAACAGTTGATGGAGCGCGATTGGCCCGCCACGGACGTCAAGCCGTTGATCGACCTGATCGACGAACCGGGCCGACTGGTGGACGAGAACGGCAACTACCGCCTGTCCGAGGCCCAGGCCAAGGCCATTCTGGAACTGCGCCTGCACCGCCTGACCGGGCTGGAACGCGACAAGATCGCCGAAGACCTGCGCGCGCTGGGCGACGAGATCAAGGAATTGCTGTCCATCCTCGGTTCGCGCGAAAAGCTCTACGAAGTGCTGCGCGGCGAGTTGGAGGAGATGCGCGACCAGTTCGCCAACGAACGGCGCACATCCGTGGAAGAGGCCGAGTTCGAACACGACATCGAAGACCTGATCCAGCGCGAGGACATGGTGGTGACGGTGACCAACACCGGCTACATCAAGCGCGTGCCGCTGTCGACCTACCGCGCGCAACGGCGCGGCGGCAAGGGCCGGTCCGGCATGTCGATGCGCGACGAGGATTTCGTCAGCCAGGTGTTCGTGGTCAACACCCACACGCCGGTGCTGTTCTTCTCGTCGACCGGCATCGTCTACAAGCTCAAGGTCTACCGCCTGCCGCTGGGCAGCCCCACCGCGCGCGGCCAGGCCATGGTCAACATCCTGCCTTTGCAAAAGGGCGAGACGATCTCGACCATGATGCCCCTGCCCGAGGATGAAACCGCCTGGGACGCCATGTCGGTGATGTTCGCGACCGCGTCCGGCAACGTGCGGCGCAACTCGCTCGCCGATTTCGTCAACGTCATGAAGAACGGCAAGATCGCCATGAAGCTGGACGATGGCGACCGCCTGGTGGGCGTGCGCGCCTGCACCGACGAGGACGACGTTTTGCTGTCGGCCAAGAACGGCAAGTGCATCCGCTTCCCGGTTGGCGACGTGCGCGTGTTCCAAAGCCGCGCGTCCACGGGCGTGCGCGGCATGCGCCTGCAAAAGGGCGACGAGGTGATCTCGATGACCATCCTGCGCCACGTCGATTTCACCATCGAGGAACGCGACGCGTACCTGAAAGTGCAAGGCGCGCGCCGCCGCGCCGAGGGCGAAAGCGTCGGCGAGGACTTGGTGACCGATCCCGCCCAACTGGGCCTGGGCGAAGACCGCTTCGCCGAGATGGAGGCGCTGGAGGACTTCATCCTCACCGTCACCGAAAACGGCTTCGGCAAGCGGACGTCGGCCTATGAATACCGCATCGCAGGACGCGGCGGCCAGGGCATCACCAACATCGAAACCAACAAACGCAACGGCGACGTGGTGGCGTCCTTCCCCGTCGAACACACCGACCAGTTGGTGATGGTGTCCGACGGCGGCCAACTGATCCGCACCACGGTCGTGGACATCCGCATCGCCGGACGCAACACCCAGGGCGTGACGTTGTTCAAGACCGCCGCCGACGAACGGGTGGTGTCCGTCACCCGCCTGTCCGAGGACGAAGATGGGGGGGACGCAGAAGACGCCGCCGACGCCCCTGACGCCGGCGGGGACGGGGACTGACCCATGCCCAACGCCAAGGCCCAGCGCATCGGGGTCTACCCCGGCACCTTCGACCCCATCACCAACGGGCACGTGGACATCATTTCCCGCGCCACCCGGGTGGTGGACAAGCTGGTGGTGGCGGTGGCCGTCAACGGCGGCAAGGAGCCGCTGTTCACCCTCGACGAACGGGTGGCGATGGTTGAGGCCGACCTCGCCAACATCCAGACCCCGCCGGGGACCGTGATCGAAGTCCGTCCCTTCGACAACCTGTTGGTGGAATTCGTCGCCGACGTGGGCGCCGGGGTGATCGTGCGGGGGCTGCGCGCCGTGTCGGATTTCGAATACGAATTCCAGATGGCCGCCATGAACGCGCGCCTCAGCCCCAAGCTGGAAACGGTGTTTCTCATGGCGTCCGATCGCAACCAGTTCATTTCCAGCCGTTTCGTCAAGGAAATCGGACGGCTTGGCGGCGACATCCGGCACTTCGTCTCGGCCGCCGTGGCCCAACACGTGCGCGCACGCTACGAACTCGACGCTTAGGCTTGCCCCTTCTTTCCCGTCCCCCTTTCCTTCCGCCAATGGCGTCGATTGGGGGTGGCGCTCCGTCTCGATTATATTATTATCGGACCAGCACAACCGGACGGGGCGGGGGAGCCCCGCGCCGGCTACTCAAAGCAAAATTGGGATACGGACGCCATGGAAACCCGTGGACTGCTCGCAGGGCAAATTCTATTCAGCGAAGGCGAGGCCGGCGACAAGGCCTATGTGGTGAAAAAGGGGAAGCTGAAGGTTTCCCGCAAGACCGAGGACGGCGGCTCGCACAACTTGGCGCATGTCAGCGTCGGCAGCATCGTCGGCGAAATGGCCCTGATCGACGACAAGCCCCGCGCTGCGACCGTCGTCGCGTTGGAGGAAAGCACCGTCCTGGTCATCACCAAGGAAGAGTTCCAGACGCGCGTCGATCGCTCCGACAAGGTGGTGGCATTGTTGCTGCAAACCTTCGTCAACCGCCTGCGCCAACAGGCCGACTTGATCGTGCAACTCTCCCAGTAACGGCCTATTCCATCGCCGCGGGCTCTTCCGGCTTGGGCCGGAAGGTCAGAGGGTTGGTGCGGTCTTCATCGAACGCGCCCTGGATCACCTGCGCCAACTTGGCGATCAGCCGCATGTCTTCGTCCTTCACGCCGTCACCGCGCGCCACCACGTCCCGGGTCATGTTGACCAGGGTCATGCACAGATCCGTGACATGGGCATAGCGGGTCGACTTGATGCGCTTGCTCATGTCGTTGGACACCCATTGCAATCGATCCAGATGCCCCTTCAACCCGGTGCCGTCGTCGTCGGGTTCGGCGCCGTCCCGGATGTGGCGGATGCGGTTCATCAGCCAGCCGATCTGATAGGCGTGGCGGACCACTTTTTGTTCGTTGATCACCGCCATGGTGGCGTTGATGGCGCGCTTTTGCGAGAACTCGTTCATGTGCCCCGTCATGCGCTGACGCAGGGGGTTGGGAACGTCCAGGCGCGGAATCTCAATCGTGCCCGGACGGTGCGCCTTGCGCCTATCGGGGCCGATGTAGTCCGTGGTGACGACGAATTTCTTGCGCCCATGGGTCAACGCTTCCATCTGGGCGAAAATCTCGCACACGTCGAATGGCTTCACCAGGACGTGGTCCGTGCCGGAGTTGATCACCTTGTGGACCAGGTCCCGATTGGGGGTGCTGACCAGCGTGATGGTGACGATGAAGGGATTGTCGCCGATTTCACCGTGCCGCACCTTGTGGATCAACGTGGACAGGTCCCCCTCGGGCAACTTGGTGTCGCCGATCAGGATATCGACGGCGCCTCCGCGCAAGGCCTCCATCACCTGGGCCATGTTGCCGGTGTCGACGATATGCCTGACGCCTTTTGCAAGGAGCGTGTCGCGGATGTCCCGACGCAAGGACGCGGACGGTTCCGCCAGGACCACACGGATATCCTCGAACGGTGACAACGCCATGAATTGGGGCCTTTTATTCTGCTTTTACGGCGTCCACTATAGATGGGAACGCGGATGGAAAAATAGTATTTTTTCCGCGCCGTGCATAAAACTCTGTGTTCA
>JADGBG010000011.1 GCA_015231605.1 Alphaproteobacteria bacterium
TCGTTCGTCCTGGTGCGCGCGGCCTGGGTGCTGATGGCGGTGACGATCATGGTGGGCGCGGCCGCCGCCCTGGCGCCCGAGCGGTTCCGGCTGCCCACCCTGTTCGGGTTTTTCCTGATTTTCGGTTGGCTGCTGACGTTTGTCGCCGGGATCTTGCAGCGCATCCTGCCGTTTCTGGTCTCCATGCACGCGCATGCGTTGGAGCGGCGCGCGCCCCGGCTCGCCGACATGGGCCATGCGGACGTGACCCTCACGACACATGCGGTCTGTCACGCCGCCGCCCTGGCGCTGGTCGCGGGCGCAATCGCGTTCGACGTGGCCGATTTGGTCCTGGCCGGCGCGGTTCTGGGTGGTCTCGGGGCCGCCGCGTTCCTGTGGTTCACTCTGGAATTGAGCTGGATTCTGGCGTCCATGCACCGAAACGAAAACACGGCGGACAACGCCTGAAGGAGAAAACGACGAATGACCCCCGGTATCTGCAACGCCCTGCACGACGACCACATGGCGACCGTGCGCCTGCTCGAGGATTTGGAAACCGCGCTCACCCGCGCCGGACGCAAGAAACCGCCCGCGCCGGACGATGCCGGTCTCGCCCGTCTGCTCGACGAGCTCGTGGCGCCCATGCGCCAGGAAATCACGGATCATTTCGCGTTCGAGGAGGAACACCTGTTTCCCCGCGTCGAGCAATTGGGCGACACCCCCATGCTGACGATCCTCAAGGGCGAACACAACACCATCCGCCCGCTGGCGGAACGGCTCGCGGGGCTCATCGCCGCGTCCCGGAGGGACGGGTTCGACGCCGACGCCTGGGCCGAACTGTACGACTTGGGGTTGGAGCTCGCGGAACGCGAAACCTTCCACATCCAGAAGGAGGAAATGGGCTTCCTGCCGTTGCTGGGGCACATGCTCGCCCCCGACGAAGACCGCGCCCTGGCGGCGGCGTACGCCGACGCGAAGGCGCGATCGTAACGCCCGAGCGCCAACGAAACATCCCCCGCCGGAACGATCCGGCGGGGGATGTGCTTTTGTGAAACCGCGTGCGGAACCGTCAGGCGTTGACGGCCTTTATGCCCGGCAGTTCGGGGGCGATGTCCGCATCCTGCTCCCTGCGCCGGGCTTCGTTGGCGGCGGCGGCTTCGGCGGCCAGGGTCGCTTCGTTCTTCTGCACGCGCGGCTGGCGCGGCTGGCGGCGACGCGGGCGGCGTTCCTGAACGTCGTCCCGCTGGCCGCCGTCGTCCCCGTTGTCGTTGTCGTCGCCGGCCTCGGCCACGTCGTCGGAGCCCGCGTCGGCGGCCCCGGACATGTCCTCAACCTGGGCGTCGTCGTCCTGTCCCTCGTCGTCAAGGGTGTCGGGTTGATTTTGGAAGCGGTCGTGGCGCGGCGGCTGGTCCTGATCCTGGAAGGAATTCAGGATGCGGAAGTAATGTTCCGCGAACTGCAGGTAGGCTTCCGCCTTCACCCGGTCGCCGCCCGACTGGGCGTCGCGCGCCAGCTGCATGTACTTGTCCAGAACCTGCTGAGCGGTCCCGCGCACCTTGACGTCGGGACCGTTGCTCTCGAAAGTCTGATTGCGGGGGTTGCGCCGTTGTTGGTTGTTGTTGCCGCGCCCGCGCGAACGTCTTGGGTTGTTGCCTTGCTTCATATGTCTTTGTGTTCGCTGTCCAGAAAAAAACAAATCTTCCATTCCGGCCGTGCGCCGGACATCCGTCTCGAGCCTTGTTTCCCCCGTCAATTCCGGGGACTGCACGACTACGTTTGGAAGAGGTGAATGAATTCCGTTCGGCGCATTGAACATACACGGAACGCAGCGGCTTCATCCTGCCGATCTTTCATTCACCCTAGTCCGTTTCCCGTTGCGTTCCAACTGTTTTTTTCGCCCGTCCCCGTCTTTTTCACGAGGGGGTCAAGGGGCCAGCGCGGACACCGCGCGGGCCACGCCGCCAAGATCCGCGCGCGCCTGCACGCCGTCCATGCCCGCCGCGGTCAGCAGCGCCCGGACGTCGTCGGCCTGGGCGACGCCGACTTCGAACACCGCCAGCCCGCCGGGGCGCAACAGTCCCGCCAACGCCCGGACCAGAACCCGGTAGGCGTCCAGCCCGTCCGCGCCGCCGGACAGGGCGAGACGCGGTTCGTGGTCGCGCACGTCCGGCTCCAACCCCGCGATGTCGGCCTCGGGGATGTAGGGCGGATTGGACACCACCACGTCGAACGGCCCGCCCAGCCGGGCGGCCCAGCCCGGTTCGCGCCAGTCGGCCCGGATGAACCGGGCGCGGTCCGCCAGGCCCAAACCGGCGGCGTTGTCCCGCGCCACGGCCAGCGCGTCTTCGGACGCGTCCACGCCGACCCCCGAAGCGCCTTTCCATTCGCTGAGCAAGGCCAGCAGCAGACACCCCGTCCCGGTTCCGAGATCCAGCACCGACGCCGGCGTTCCGGGCGCGCGCTCCAGCGCGGTTTCGACGATGGTTTCGCTGTCCGCGCGCGGCGTCAGGGTGTCGGCGGTGACTTTGAAATCCAGCGACCAGAATTCCCGCCGCCCGACGATTTGCGACAACGGGACGCGCCGCGCACGCCGTTCCACGGCGTCGGCCAGCGCGCGGGCCTGATCCGCGCTCAAGGGTTCATCCCGGTCGGCCAGCACGCGCTCCGGCCCGCCGCCCAAAACGAAGCCCAGGAGCAGGCGCGCCTCCAACACCGGTTCGTCGATGCCCGCGCCACGCAGCACGGGCGCGACGGCGCGTTGGGCCTGCCCCACGGTCAGGACGGAGACGTCGGGCATGCCGTTCAATTGAGGTCCGCCAGGCGCGCGGCCTGATCCTCGGTGGTGAGCGCGTCGACGAGGTCCGCCAGATCCCCTTCCATCACCCGTTCCAACTTGTGCAGCGTCAGGTTGATGCGGTGGTCGGTAACCCGGCCCTGGGGGAAGTTGTAGGTGCGGATGCGTTCCGACCGGTCGCCCGATCCCACCTGGCCCTTGCGCGATTGGGCGCGGGCGCGCTCCTGTTCTTGGCGCTGGGTGTCGTACAGCTTGGCCCTGAGCATGGTCATGGCCTTTTCCTTGTTCTTGTGCTGCGAGCGGCCGTCCTGGCATTGCACCACGATGCCGGTCGGGTTGTGCACGATGCGCACCGCGCTGTCGGTGGTGTTGACGTGCTGACCGCCCGCGCCCTGGGACCGGTAGGTGTCGATGCGCAAATCCTCGGGGCGGATTTCGACGTCCACGTCCTCGACTTCCGGCAGCACCGCGACGGTGGCGGCCGAGGTGTGGATGCGTCCGCCCGATTCCGTTTCCGGCACGCGCTGCACCCGGTGCACGCCGCTCTCGTATTTCAACTTGGCGAACACGTTGCGCCCGGTGATGTTGGCGACCGCTTCCTTGTAGCCGCCGATGCCGGTTTCGTTGACTTCCATCAATTCGAACTTCCAGCCCTGGAGTTCGGCGAACCGTTGATACATGCGCATCAGTTCGGCGGCGAACAGGGCGGCTTCCTCGCCGCCGGTTCCGGCCCGCACTTCGAGGATGGCGTTCTTGTCGTCGGCCTCGTCCTTGGGCAGCAGCAGAACCTGGACCCGGTGTTCGAGCTCGGGCACCCGTTCCCGGAGGTCCTCGACCTCCGCCAGCGCCAGTTCCCGCATCTCGGGGTCCGCCAGCATGGCTTCGGCGTCCTTGAGCCCCGCGCGCGCGTCCTCCAACTCCACGATGGCGTCGACCACCGGGGTGAGGTCGGAATATTCCTTGGACATCTTCTGGAATTTTTCCGGCGCCACGTCGCCCGACGCCATCAGCGCGCCCAGCTCGGCGTGGCGGTCGCGCACGCGTTTGAGGTTCTGCTCCAGGCTCATGACGCGCCGTCTCCGTACCGTTTGTGGACGTACTCCTCGACCATCCGCTTGAACTGGCCCGCCACGTCGTCGCCGCGCAGCGTCGCGACCTTCTCGCCGTCGATGAACACCGGCACGACCGGGCTTTCCCCGGTGCCCGGCAGCGATATGCCGATGTCGGAAAACTTGCTTTCGCCGGGTCCGTTGACCACGCAGCCCATCACCGCGAGCTTCAGCGTCTCCACCCCCGGATAGCGGCCGCGCCAGTCGGTCATGCGCGCCCGCACGTAGGCCTGGACGTCCTGCGCTAGGTCCTGAAACAGGGTGGAGGTGGTGCGCCCGCAGCCGGGGCACGCGGTGACTTGCGGCTGGAAACTGCGCAGGTGCAGGCTTTGCAGCACGTCCTGGGCGATGCGCACTTCGCGTTCGCGGGGATGGCCGGGCTCGGGGGTCAGCGACACGCGGATGGTGTCGCCGATGCCTTCCGCCAACAGCACCGACAGCGCCGCCGTGGACGCCACCACGCCCCGGTCGCCCATGCCGGCCTCGGTCAGGCCCAGATGCAGGGCGTAGTCGGAGCGCGCCGCCAGCATGCGGTAGACGGCGATCAACTCCGGCGCTTCGCTGACCTTGCAGGAAATGACGATGCGGTCCTTGCCCAGGCCCAGCTCCTCGGCCCGCTTGGCGCTGTCCAGGGCCGAGCGCACCAGGGCTTCGCGGGTCACCATTTCGGGCGACCACGGATCGGACCGCGTCGCGTTTTCGTCCATCAGGCTCCGCGCCAGGTCCTGGTCCAGACTGCCCCAGTTGACGCCAATGCGCACCGCCTTGCCGAGCTTCGCGGCGAGCTCGACCATGGAGGCGAACTGGGCGTCCTTCTTGTCCTTGAAGCCGACGTTGCCGGGGTTGATGCGGAACTTCGCCAGCGCCTCGGCGCAGGCCGGGTGGTCGGCCAAAAGCCTGTGCCCGACGTAATGAAAATCGCCCACCAACGGCACGTCGACCCCTTGCGCCAACAGCCGGTCGCGGATGTGCGGCACGGCGCGGGCGGCCTCGTCCCTATCCACGGTCATGCGCACCAGTTCCGACCCGGCGCGGGCCAGGGCCGCCACCTGGGCCACGGTGGCCTCGATGTCGGCGGTGTCGGTGTTGGTCATGGACTGCACCACCACCGGATGGCCCGCGCCGATCGTCACGCCGCCGACGCCGACGGCGGCGGTCTGGTGGCGCGGGGCCAGGATGGTTTGATCTTGGGTCATGGGCGGCGTCCCGGATTGCTATCGACAAGGGATATGGCGCATCCCGCGCGGGGGGGAGGTGCGAAAGGAAGGCGCGGGCTCCGCTAATCGCCGCGCGTCCTCAGGGCGTCCGGCGACAGCTTGACGTTGCGCATCACTTCGCCCATTTCGCCGATCGGCGGGATGGCCTTGCCGTCCACCTCGATTTCCAGCGCGCCGGCGTTGCCGGTCATCATCACCAAGTCCGCCATGTCGGGCGCCTGATATTCGTCGCCCTTGCGCAACAGGCGGGTGAACATCAGACGGTCGGCCTTGACGTCGCGCACCTGGATCCAGCTGTTGGCCTTGGCGCGGATGGTGATGCGGCTGGGCGTCTCCGTTAGCGTCGGCCCGGGATCGGGGGCGGCGATGGGCGCCGGGGAAAGCGATTCGGAGGGCGCTTCGACGGCCCCGAGCGGCGCTTCCGGCACGGATGCGGACGGGGGCGTGGGTTCGGCTTGCGCCGCGTCGGCGGCCGGCGCCATGGGTTCCCCCAATTGCGTGGGCGGGGGCGGGGCGGTTTCCGTGTCCGCCGAGGCCGGTTCCGACGCGCCGTCCGGAACGGTTTCGGCCGCGGCCGCGGCCGCGGCGGTCTGTTCCGCCTGCTCGCCCGCGCCCGGATCCAAGGTGGCCTCGCGCAGGCCGGGATCAAGCGTGGGACGGGGTTCGCCGTTCGGAACGCCTTGCGCCGACGCATCGGCGTTGGCGGCGTCGGACGCGGCCGGCCGTTCGGGGGCCGTGGGTTCGGCGGTCATGTGCTCGGGCACGGCGTCGACGCGCGCCGTTTCCACGCCGTCTTGATTGAACTGCCAGTACCACAGGCCATAGGCCAGCCCCGCCGCCACCAGACCCAGGCCGATGATGGCCGCGCCCGGAACGCCGCCTTCGGAAATGGGATTGGGGAAGTACAGGTCCTTGCGCGGGTCCAGGCCGTCGGCTTCGGACTTGTAGCGCCGTACGATTTCGTCGGAGTCGAGGCGCAGGTGATCCGCATAGCTGCGAACGAAGCCGATGGCGTAGGCCGCTCCGGGCAGGTCGGCGTGGCGGCCATCCTCGATCGCTTCGATGTATTTCTGGCTGATGCGCAACGCGCGGGCGGCGTCCAGAACGGTTTCGCCGGCGTTCTCGCGGGTTTCGCGCAACAGCGCCCCGACCGTGGCGCGAGCGCCGGATTCCTGGCTGGCCTTTTGCACGGCGGTGTCCGAATGTGTGGTCTTCACGCTGATCTATCCCCTGGATTCGCCGGACATTCTGCCTCAAACACCAAGCCCGGCGCAAGTCGCTGAAATCATTCCCGCTCGGCGTCAACGCATTTTCGCCGCGATCGTCTTAAGGCCCTGGATCGCGGCCTGGACGTGCGTGTCTTCGCCCTGTTGGGCGGGATGCACCAGATAGATGGGGCGCAGGAACCAGGGCGCCCCCTTCATCGCGAACAGGGTGCCGGACTTGACGTGGCCGTGCACGGCGCGGCGCGGCAGGTACGCCGAGCCCCCGTGCTTGAGGATGTGCGTCAGTCCCAGCATGCCGTGGCTCACCGACAATGCCGGGTACGGCGCGCCCGGATAGGTCATGGCGTATTCGGCCTGAAACTCGGGTCCCCAATCGACATGCACGTAGGCCGCGTCCAAGGGGCCGCCTCCTTGCGGGTCGGCGGACACCAACACCAGCCGGTCGTCGGTGAGCTTGTCGATCACCAGATTGGAGCGGCTTTGCGGCATGTACATGACCGCCAGGTTCAGAAGCCCTTCCTGCAACTGGCGGGTGATGGCGTCCGGCGCGGCGATTTCCACGTGCACCGCGACGCCGGGCAGGGTCTTGCGCATCCACGGCAGCCACTGTTGGATCAGTTCGTCCCACAGCGAATACTGCCCGCCCATGCGCAACACCGCGCTGAGGTTTTCCGGCAAGGTGAGCTCCTGGCGCGCCTGACCCCAGATGCGCACCAGATTGGCGGCGTGGCGGTGGAAATGCCGCCCGGCATGGGACAGCTCGGTGCCCGAGCGGGAGCGGACGAACAGCGAGCGGCCGAGCTGTTCCTCCAGGCTCATGATGCGCGTGCTGACCGTGGATTGGGTGACGTTGAGCCGTTCGGCGGCGCGGTTGAAGGTGCCGGTCTCATAAACGGCCAAGAACGTGCGGGCGAGTTCGATGTCCATGGCGGCCTCCGGACCCACTAATCGAATTTTTCAATATTATATATTCAGCAAATTCGTTTGAGAAATAGATGTTTTGCGCGCAGGTTGCCCCCATTTCCAACGCCTTGCATGAAGAGGATGAACATATGCACAAATCGATGATCCCGGCCCTTGCCGTCACCGCGATGCTGATCGGCGCCGGCTCGGCCCAGGCCACCGACATCGTCAACGGCGACGAGGCCGTTCATGAAGTGACCGTCACCGTTGGCGGCGAATCCCACATCGTGACCGTGGGTCCCATGAGCGAAATCCAGAACGTGTGCGACGGCTGCGAACTCGCCGTGGGCGAAGACGCCCCGGTCGAGGCGGCCGCCGACGCCGTGGTCACCATCATCGAAGGACACCTCGTGATCGAATGACGCGTCCACGCCGGACGGAGCGTGGGCTTTCGCATCCGTCCGGCCCGTTTTCCATCCCTTCCGGCGGAGCGCAGCCATGGCCAAAGACGCCTTCACCCCACCCCACCAGCCCAAGCCCCGCCTGACCCTGGGCCCGGTCGCGGACCTGGAACCCCATCTGCCCGCCGAATGGTGGCGGGAATTGTTCGATTCGATGGCCGCGCGCGGCGACGGCGAGACCCCGGACGCGGACCAGTCGACCTCCGCCGAGGTGGACGCCATCATCGAGACGGCGCGGCTCGACAAAAACGCCGCCGTGCTGGATCTGTGCTGCGGCCAGGGCCGCCACGCCCTGGAGTTGGCGCGGCGGGGCTTCGCCCATGTCACCGGCGTCGACCGGTCGTCCTATCTCATCCGCATGGCGCGCAAGCGCGCCAAGAAGCTGTCCCGGGCCGTGGCCTTCAAGGAAGGCGACCCGCGCGCCGTCCACGTCGCCGTGGGCAGTCAGGACGCGGTGTGCCTGATGGGCAACGCGTTCGGCTATTTCGACCGCGACGAGGACGACCTGATGGTGCTCAAAGCCGTGAAGATGGCGCTGAAGCCGGGCGGAACGCTGGTGCTCGACATCGTCGACGGCGCCTGGATGCGCGATCATTTCGAAACCCGGTCGTGGGAATGGATCGACCAAAACCAGTTCGTGTGCCGGGAACGCGGCATCTCGGCGGACGGCGAACGCCTGATCAGCCGTGAAGTCGTGACCCATGCCGAACGCGGCGTCATCGCCGACCAGCTTTACGCCGAACGCCTGTACACCCGGGGGGCCATCGCGCAGCTGCTGGAAACGGCGGGGTTCAGAAACATCAAATTCCACAAGCCGGCCGGCGGCGAGGCGGGCGCGGCGACACAACGCTTCCTCATCACCTGCGCTGCGCCCAAGGTGGCGCGGACCCAGGCCCCGGACGCGCGCCGCCCGCTCAACGTTGCGGTGGTGCTGGGCGACCCGGATCTGCCGGACGCGGTTCGCCCGGACGGTCGGTTCGGTCCGGCCGACCTGGATGCGGTGAAGCAGCTCAAGGACGCGCTCGGCCGACTTGAAGGGTACGATTTCACCTATCTCGACGCGCACCATACGCTGGTCGACGACCTGCGCGCGTCGGGGTGCGATTTGGTCCTGAACCTCTGCGACGAGGGCTTTTCCAACGACGCGTTCAAGACCGCGCACATTCCCGCCCTGCTGGACGTCCTCGACATCCCCTACACCGGGTCTGGCCCGGCGTGCCTGGGCAGCTGTTTCGACAAGGCCCTGGTGCGCGCCGTGGCGCTGGGCCACGCCATCGCCGTGCCGCTGGAAACCTACGTGCGTCCGGGCGACCGCCTGGCGACCTTGCCGTCGGTGTTCCCGGCGTTGCTCAAGCCGGCGTCGGGCAACGCCTCGGTCGGCATCACCCGGGACGCCGTGGTGCATGACGCGCCGGGGCTGTTGGCGTACCTCAACCATCTCCACGACATTCTGCCCGGCCGGCCGGTGCTGGTGCAGGAGTTCCTCGACGGGCCGGAATACAGCGTGGCGTTGCTGGGCAACCCCGGCGGCGGGCTGGAGGCCCTGCCCGTCCTGGAGGTCGACTACGACCGTCTCGACCCGGCGCTGCCGCGCATCCTCGGCTACGAAGCCAAGTGGCTTCAGGACACGCCCTACTGGTCGCAGATCGACTACGACGAAACGGACCTCAACCCCGATGTCCAGCGCGCGCTGATCCAGACCGCCATGCAGATGTTCGAGGCCCTGGGCTGCCGCGACTACGCCCGGTTCGACTTCCGCGCCGACCGCACGGGCGTGATCAAGCTGTTGGAAGTCAACCCCAACCCCAGTTGGGCCATCGACGGCAAGCTTGTCATGATGGCCGGGTTCGCGGGCATGAGCTATCCGGAACTGCTGGGCAAGATCCTGGAAGTCGCCTGGGCCCGTCAGCGCCGCGAGGAAACCCGGCGCGAAACCGCTCAGGCCTGGAGCCGGTCCGGGCGGCCCAACACTCTGGGCGTGGGCCGGGACGCCCCGACCAAGGTCGTCGAACCCATGCGCATCCACCAATACCGCTACAGCCTATAGGCCAAAGGATCGGGGGAGGAGATTTGTTCTCCTCCCCCGGTTTGGGTTCACAAAATTCGCCGTCAGTGACCGGATTTGGCGGCCCGGGCGGGCTTGGCGGCTTTGAGGCTGACGGCGGCGCTCGCGGCCTTTTTCTTGCGGCGGATGCGCTCGGACTCGATCAACTTTTGGATGGTCTTCTTTTCGTGTTCGGATTTGACCCACATTGCGGACCTCTCGGACCTATGGGAGGCCACCCTCCCGACGCAATCAGGATATCAACTCCGCATATATCGACATAACGAAACTTATCAATCATTTATATCGATAACATCAATCAGCCCCGCGTGGCGAACGCCAGGTAGTTCACGTCCAGATCCGTGGCGGACAGAGACCATGTGCCGGCCAGCGGGTTGTAGACCATGCCCCGGATGTCGGTGAATTCCAGCCCCTGGGCGCGCGCCAGGCGGGCGAGTTCGGAAGGCTTGAAGAACTTTTTCCAGTCGTGCGTTCCGGCGGGCAGCCAGCGCAGCACGTATTCCGCGCCGATCTTGGCCATCAGAAGGGATTTCAGATTGCGGTTGATGGTGGACAGCACCATCGCGCCGTCCGGCTTCATCACCATCGCCGACGCGGCCATGAACGCCTGGGGATCGGCCACGTGTTCGATGACTTCCATGTTCAGCACCACGTCGAAGCGCTTGCCCTCGGCGGCCAGGTCTTCGGGCAGGACGTTGCGGTAATCGATGTCCAGTCCGCTCTTGGCGGCGTGGATCTTGGCGATTTCCACGTTCTTCGCGCCCGCGTCGATGCTGGTCATCTTCGCGCCCAACCGCGCCATGGGTTCCGACAGCAGGCCGCCGCCGCACCCGACGTCGAGGAAGTCCAGCCCCGCGAACGGACGCTCGGCGTCCGCGTCGAGGCCGAAATGGCGACACACGTTGTCGCGGATGAACTGGACGCGCACCGGGTTGAGCTGGTGCAGCGGGCGGAACTTGCCCGTGGGATCCCACCATGCATCCGCCATCGCGGTGAAGCGGGCGATTTCGTCCGGATCGGCGGTGCCGCCGGGGGCGGAGGAAACGGGATCGGCCATGGAATGAAACCTCGCGGTAGCTTCGAAAAATCGGGCGCGCGGCGCGCGGGCGCACTTGCGGGGGCGCGGCATTCCGAGTATGTATACCCGCCCGCCGTGGCGCAAGGGTGCGGTTTACGCCGTTCCGAGCGATTTTTCCAGGATTTTTCCCGGCTTCGCTCCATCCCGCGCGGCGGCCTTTGGATTTAGGGTGCAGGCACGGAAAGCACATGGCACTGATCGTAATGAAATTCGGCGGCACGTCGGTGGGCGACGTGGAGCGCATCAAGAACGTCGCCAAGCGCGTCAAGGGCGAGGTCGACGCCGGCAACAAGGTGGCTGTGGTGGTCTCCGCCATGTCGGGCGTGACCAACCAGCTGGTGGACTACGTCACCTCCATCACGCCGCTCTACGACACCCGCGAATACGACGTGGTGGTGTCCAGCGGCGAACAGGTGACGTCGGGCCTTCTGGCTCTGGCGTTGCAGGATCTGGGCGTGTCCGCGCGCTCGTGGCTGGGCTGGCAGCTGCCGGTCAAGACCGACAAGGCGCACGGCAAGGCGCGCATCCTCGACATCGACTGCTCGGACGCGCTGAAATGCATGGACGCCGGCGAAGTCGTGGTGATGCCGGGCTTCCAGGGCGTGACCGCTGACCACCGCGTCACCACGCTGGGCCGGGGCGGGTCCGACACCTCGGCGGTGGCGCTGGCCGCCGCGCTGAAGGCCGACCGCTGCGACATCTACACCGACGTGGACGGGGTCTACACCACCGACCCGCGCATCGTGTCGAAGGCGAAGAAGCTGCACCGCATCACCTTCGAGGAAATGCTTGAGATGGCCTCGCTCGGAGCCAAGGTCCTGCAGACCCGCTCCGTCGAAGTGGCCATGAAACACAACGTGCGCCTTCAGGTGCGTTCGAGCTTCTCGGACGAACCGGGCACAATGGTCGTGAACGAGGACGAGATCGTGGAACAGGAACTCATCAGCGGCATCGCCTACAGCCGGGACGAAGCCAAAATCACCCTGGTCGGCGTGGCCGACCAGCCGGGCGTCGCGGCCCGCATCTTCGGCCCGCTGGCCGACGCCAGCATCAACGTGGACATGATCGTGCAGAACATCTCCGAGGACGGCAAGTCCACGGACATGACCTTCACCGTGTCCAAGACCGACATGACCCGCGCGGTCGACGTGGTCAAAAAACATGCCGCCGAATTCGGCTACCAGGAACTGAAATCCGACCCGAACGTGGTGAAGGTGTCCGTGGTCGGCGTCGGCATGCGCAGCCACGCGGGCATCGCCCAGCGCATGTTCCAGGCCTTGGCCGACAAGGGCATCAACATCCAGGTCATCTCCACCTCGGAAATCAAGGTCAGCGTGCTGATCGCCGAGGAATACACCGAACTGGCGCTGCGCGCGCTGCACACGGCCTACGGCCTCGACGCCGAAGGCTGAGGCGAAGACCATGAGCGCGGCCGCCCAGCATTTGAATGACTTGTGGGCACGGGGACGGGAGTTCCTGGGCACCGAGCACGCCATCCTGGGCGGCGCCATGTCGTGGATTTCCGAGCGCAACCTGGTGTCCGCGATTTCCAACGCGGGCGGATTCGGCGTGATCGCCGGGGGCTCCATGGGCCCGGACCTGCTGGGCGCGGAAATCGACGCCACCCAGGCGATGACCAAGAAGCCGTTCGGCGTCAACCTGATCACCATGCATCCGGAACTGGACGCGCTGATCGACGCGTGCCTGGACCGCAAGGTCACCCACGTGGTGCTGGCCGGCGGCCTGCCGTCCGGCAAGGCCATCGCCAAGCTGAAGGATGGCGGGGCCAAAGTCATCTGCTTCGCCCCCGCGCTGGTGCTGGCCAAGCGACTGATTCGCAGCGGCGCGGACGCCCTGGTGATCGAAGGCCACGAGGCCGGCGGTCACATCGGCCCGGTCGCCACGTCGGTGCTGGCGCAGGAGATCCTGCCCAACGTCGCCGACGTGCCGGTGTTCGTCGCGGGCGGCATCGGGCGCGGCGAGGCGATGGTGAGCTATCTGGAATTGGGGGCAAGCGGGGTTCAGCTGGGCACGCGTCTGGTGTGCGCCACCGAATGCATCGCCCACGAAAACTTCAAGAAGGCCTTCATCAAGGCCCAGGCCCGCGACGCGGTGCCGACCGTGCAGATCGACCCGCGCTTCCCGGTCATTCCGGTGCGCGCCATCGTCAACAAGGGCACCGAAGAGTTCATGGAAACCCAGCGCCGCGTCATCGCCAAGCACAACGCCGGCGAAATGGACCAACTCGCCGCCCAGTTGGAGATCGAACACTACTGGGCCGGCGCGCTGAGGCGCGCGGTGATCGACGGCGACGTGGAAAACGGCTCGCTGATGGCGGGACAGATCGTCGGCATGGTGAAAAGCGAACAACCGATGGCGGAAATCTTTGCCGAATTGCTCGGTCAGGCTCACGCCGCCATTGACGCGCGCTGCTAACACCCCCCACATTACGGCTCAGAACGTTTTTCCGAACCCGGAGCCGGAGGCCCATGAGCACGGCCAAATCCCAAACCGTTTCGCGTAAGCTGCTGGCCGGCGTGCGTGACGTCATGGCGGGCGAAGGCTCGGCCCAGGCGCGGCTCGACCGCACCACCGGGCTGATCGCCGCCAGCATGGAAGCGGACGTGTGCTCGATCTACGTCCGGCGCGCGGGCGACGTGCTCGAGCTGTTCTCCACCCAAGGCTTGCGGCCCGAATCGGTGCATGTCACGCGGCTGCGCATCGGCGAAGGCGTGATCGGCGCCATCGCGGCGCGCGCCCAGCCCATGGCCATCGCCAACGTGCGCAACCACCCCAGTTTCGCCTATCGTCCGGAAACGGGGGAGGAACCGTTCCATTCCATGTTGGGCGTGCCGGTGCTGCGCGCGGGCCGGGTGGTCGGCATCATCGCGGTGCAGAACCGCGAACACCGCCGTTACGCCGACGAGGAACGCGAAATCCTGCAAACCATCGCCATGGTGCTGGCGGAAATGGTGGCGGGGGGCGACCTGGTGTCGCGCGACGAACTGGCCCCCACCGAGGGCGACGCGCTGCGCCCGCTGCGCGTGGAAGGGGTGTGCTACAGCCCCGGCCTCGGCATCGGCAAGGTGGTGTTGCACGAACCGGGCTTCGACATCGACCACCTGGTGGCGCAGGACCCGGACGCCGAAGTCGAGCGCCTGCGCCACGCCTTCACCGCCATGCACGGCCAACTGGACACCTTGTTCCGCAAGGGCCCCCTGGTGGGCGGCGAGGGCGAATTCCAGGACGTCATGGAAGCCTTCCGCATGGTCGCCGAGGACGCCGGCTGGCTGAGACGCATCGAGGAAGCCATCGCCACCGGCCTCACCGCCGAAGCCGCCGTGGTCAAGGTGAAGAACGAAATGCGCGCGCGGCTGGGCTCGGCCCCGGATCCGTACCTGCGCGAACGGGTCCACGATCTGGAGGACTTGGGCAACCGGTTGCTTCAACACCTGATGGGCGCGGCGCACCATGCCGCCGAGGACCTGCCGGAACACGTGGTCCTGGTGGCGCGCAACATGGGACCGGCGGAGCTTTTGGACTACGACCACACGCGGCTGCGCGGCGTGGTGCTGGAGGAAGGCTCGGCCACGTCGCACGTCAGCATCGTCGCGCGCGCACTCGACATCCCCGTGCTGGGCCAGGTTCCCGACGTCATGACCAAGGTGGCCAACGGCGAGAACATCGTCGTCGACGGGCGCAACGCCCAGGCCATCCTGCGCCCCAGCGAGGACATCCAGCAGAAATTCCACGAAACCCGGCGCGCCAACGAACGCATCAAGGCCGAATACGTCCAATACAAGGATCTGCCCGCCAGGACCCGCGACGGCGTGGACGTGAGCCTGTTGATCAACGCCGGCCTGCTGTTCGACTTCGACCAGATCGAAACCACCGGGGCCGACGGAGTGGGCCTGTACCGCACCGAGGTGCCGTTCATGGTGCGCTCCCAATTCCCCGACGTTGATGCCCAACGCCAGTTGTACGAACGGGTGCTGGAACGCGCCCAGGGCAAGCCCGTCACGTTCCGCACCATCGACGTCGGCGGCGACAAGGTCCTGCCGTACTGGGAAGAACGCGACGAGGAAAACCCCGCCATGGGCTGGCGCGCCATCCGCATCTGCCTGGACCGCCCGGCGATCCTGCGCCAGCAGCTGCGCGCCCTGATCCAGGCCGCCCAGGGCCGCGCCATCGACGTGATGTTCCCGATGGTGGCCGAGGTCGAGGAATTCATCGCCGCCAAGGCGTTGCTACAGCGCGAACTGGACCGCGAGACCAAGCGCGGCGGCCTGCTGCCGCAAACGGTCCGCTGCGGGGTGATGTTGGAAGTGCCGGCGTTGGCGTTGCAATTGGACAAACTGCTGAAACGGGTGGACTTCGTCTCCATCGGATCCAACGACCTGATGCAATTCCTCTACGCCACCGACCGGGGCAACGCCCACGTGTCGAAGCGCTACGACATTCTGTCGCCGTTCGCGTTGGGATTCCTCAAGACCGTGCGCGAACGCTGCGATCACTACGGCATTCCCGTCAGCGTGTGCGGTCAGGCGGCGGGCGACCCGCTGGAGGCCATGGCCCTGGTGGGCCTCGGGTTCCGCCGCCTGTCCATGCCGCCCCCCGCCATCGGTCCGATCAAGGAAATGGTCCGCTCCATGGAAGCCCACGCGGTGGCGCAGTTCCTGGGCAGCCTGTTCGGAATGCCGCACGCCAGCATCCGCCAACGCCTGCGCGGTTTCGCCAGGGATCACGGCGTCAAGATCTGACGCCAAACGAAACGGGGGGAAGGCCGGACCTTCCCCCCGTTCGCGTTGGGCGTGAGCCGGATCAGCGTTCGAAAACGATTTCGACGCGGCGGTTCATGCGTTCGTTGACCTGATCGCCCTTGTCGAGCTGCGGGCTGGTTTCGCCGGCGTGGGACTTCTTGACCTTCATGCGGTCCACGCCCGCTTCCTGGATGGCGTTGCCGACCGCGTTCACGCGCGCGCGCGACAGGCCCATGTTGTAGTCCCCGTCGCCCATGGTGTCGGCGTGGCCGATCAGCACCACGCTGGCGCCCGCGTTATTGGCGGCGGCGGCGGCCATGGAAATGATTTCCATCGCCTTGGCGTTAACCTCGAAGCTGTCGAAGTCGAAGTAGACGATGAACGGCTCCGGCATCGGCGCGGCGGCGGCCATGCCCGGCTTGCATTCCGGAATCGCCGCTTCATAGCCCGCGCGGGCCTCGGCGATGTCGTCGGCCTGATGACCTTCCGCGGACTGTTCCATCCAATGTTCGAACCACGTCTGGGCGCGGGCACAGGCGTCCGGCGTCATCTGGGGCGCGTTGCTGTTCAGCGCGGCGCTCAGCTCGGAATAGGCGGCCGCGATGGCGTCCTGGTCCTTCTTCAGGCCGCGTTCGGATGGGGCCTGAAGGGCCACGGCCTGACCCATGGCGGCCATTTTGGCGCGCGTGTTGAAGAAGTTCACCGAAGCCCAGTTGCCCTCGCCGCGTTCGAATTCGGCGCGCTCGGTGTAGCGCTTGTGCAGGGCTTGCGCGAACGCGTCGCCCTTGTCGGCCATGGCGGCGACGCCTGCGATATCATAGTTGGACGCGCAACCGCTCAGAACCGCCAGCGCCACGCCACACATCATTAATTTCTTCATTGGGAACTCCTTCACCCTTGATCCATCGTCATGCCCATCAAGTTCACGTCGGTCGGAGGTCAATCCGCATTTCTTGTTTTCCTTGCATGCGAGTGTAGTCCCTGCCGCCGTCCTTGTGAAGACCGGAGTCCCCGGAAAAGCGAAAACCCCCGCCACGGACGCGGCGGGGGATTCCGAAGGCCGGATCGGCGATGCCCGGTCAGTTCTTCGCCTTGTCCACCAGCTTGTTGGCGCCGATCCAGGGCATCATGGCGCGCAGACGCTGGCCGACTTCCTCGATCTCGTGTTCGGCGTTGCGCCGGCGCGTGGCCTTGAAGCTCGGCTGACCGGCCTTGCATTCCAGCATCCAGTCTCGCACGAAGCGGCCGGACTGGATGTCGTCCAGGACGGCCTTCATTTCGGCCTTGGTGTCCTTGGTGACGATGCGCGGGCCGGTGACGTAGTCGCCGTATTCCGCCGTGTTGGAGATGGAATAGCGCATGTTGGCCATGCCGCCTTCGTACATCAGGTCGACGATCAGCTTCACTTCGTGCAGGCATTCGAAATAAGCCATTTCCGGGGCGTAGCCCGCTTCGACCAGGGTTTCGAAGCCGTTCTTGACCAGTTCGGTCAAGCCACCGCACAGCACCACCTGTTCGCCGAACAGGTCGGTTTCGCATTCTTCGCGGAAGGTGGTTTCGATGATGCCCGAACGCCCGCCGCCGACGCCGCAGGCGTACGACAGGGCGACGTCCAGAGCGTTGCCGGTGGCGTCCTGGTGCACCGCGACCAGGCACGGCACCCCGCCGCCCTTCTTGTATTCGCCGCGCACGGTGTGGCCGGGGCCCTTGGGCGCGATCATGAACACGTCGACGTCGGAACGCGGTTCGATCAGGTTGAAGTGGATGTTGAGGCCATGCGCGAACGCCAACGCCGCGCCGGCGCGGATGTTCTTGTGGATGTCGGCGTAGTAGATGTCGGCCTGCAGTTCGTCCGGGGTCAGCATCATGATGACGTCGGCCCACGCGGCGGCTTCGGCGACGGTCATGCACGTGATGCCTTCGGCTTCGGCCTTCTTGCGGGTGGCGGAGCCTTCGCGCAGCGCCACGACGACGTCCTTGACGCCGCTGTCGCGGAGATTCAGGGTGTGGGCGTGGCCCTGGCTGCCGTAGCCAACGATGGCGACCTTCTTGCCCTTGATCAGGTTCACGTCGGCGTCACTGTCGTAATAAACTCGCATGTTTTTCTTTCCTTCGGATCCTTAGAACCGGCGCACGCGCCGGACATTCCTGTCTGTATTGATCGGTTGAACGGGGGGTCAGTCCTGGCCTTCCATGCTTTCGGGGCCACGCGCGATGGCGACCACGCCGGTGCGCGAAATGTCGATCAGGCCGAGCGGACGCATCAGGTCGACGAAGGCCTCCAGCTTTTCGGTCTTGCCGACGATTTCGAACACGAAGCTTTCGTTGGTCGAATCCACCACGCGGGCGCGGAAGATGTCGGCGATGCGCAACGCCTCGACGCGCTTCTCGCCGGTTCCGGCCACCTTGACCAGAGCCAGTTCGCGTTCCACGGATGGGCCTTCGATGGTCAGGTCGGACACGCTGTGCACCGGCACCAGGCGGTTCAGCTGGGCCTTGATCTGTTCGATGATCATGGCCGTGCCCGACGTCACGATGGTGATGCGCGACAGGCCCTGGCGGTGGCGGGTTTCCGCGACGGTCAGGCTTTCGATGTTGTAGCCGCGCCCGGAAAACAGGCCGATCACGCGCGCCAGCACGCCCGGTTCGTTGTCCACCAGCACCGCGATGGTGTGGGTGCGGATTTCCTCGCTGTGGATGTTCGCGCCGTAGATTCCCGTAGACATCTTCTTGTTCTCCTCACCCGCGCCTTAGACCAGAACCATGCCGTCTTCGGAGATGGCTTCGTCGGTCTTCACGTCCGCGCCGAAGATCATTTCGTTGTGCGCGCAGCCCGACGGGATCATGGGGAAGCAGTTTTCCTCGGGCGCGACGGCGACCTCGCAGATCACGTGGTTGTCGGTTTCGAGCATCTGGCGGATCGCGTCGTCCAGATCCTTGGGATCGGTGACCCGGATGCCGACGCCGCCGAAGCTTTCCGCCAGCTTGACGAAATCGGGCAGGGCTTCGAGATAGCTTTCCGAATAGCGCGAACCGTGCAGCAGTTCCTGCCACTGGCGGACCATGCCCATGTACTGGTTGTTCAGCACGAACACCTTCACCGGCAGGCGGTACTGGGCGATGGTGCCCAATTCCTGGATGTTCATGAGGATCGAGCTTTCGCCCGCGATGTCGATCACCAAGGCGTCCGGGTGGGCGATCTGCACGCCCATGGCGGCCGGCAGGCCGTAGCCCATGGTGCCGAGTCCGCCCGACGTCATCCAGTGGTTGGGGCTTTCGAACTTGAAGTGCTGCGCCGCCCACATCTGGTGCTGGCCGACCTCGGTGGTGACGAACACGTCCTTGCGGTCCTTGGTCAGTTCATAGAGACGCTGGATCGCCAGCTGGGGCTTGATCACCTTGTCGTCCTTGATATAGGCGAGGCAATCCTTGTCGCGCCATTTCTGGATCTGCTTCCACCAGGATTTCAGCGCCTTGTCGTCGGGCTTCACCTGGGCGGCCTTCCACGCCTTGATCAGGTCTTCCAAAACGTAGCCCACGTCGCCGATCACCGGCAGGTCGATGCGCACCGATTTGTTGATCGAGCTGGGATCGATGTCGATGTGGATCTTCTTGGAATTGGGGCTGAAGGCATTGAGCCGACCGGTGATGCGGTCGTCGAAGCGCGCGCCAACGCACAACATGACGTCGCAGTCGTGCATCGCCATGTTGGCCTCATAGGTGCCGTGCATGCCCAGCATGCCGAGGAACTGGTCGTCCGAACCAGGGTACGCGCCCAGGCCCATCAGCGTCAGCGTGATGGGAAAGCCCGTCATCTGGGTGAAGCTGGTGAGCAGCTTGGACGCGTTGGGTCCGGAATTGATCACGCCGCCGCCGGCGTAGATCACCGGCTTCTTGGCCTTGGACAACAGCTTCACGGCCTGCTTGATGGCGGCCGCGTCGGGCTTGACCTGCGGCACGTAGCTCTTGTGCTTGATCTTGGCGGGCGGAATATACGCGCCCACGTCCATCAGCACGTCCTTGGGCAGGTCGATCACCACCGGGCCGGGCCGGCCGGTGCGCGCGACGTAGAACGCCTCGTGCAGGATGCGCGGCAGGTCGTCCACCGACTTGACCAGGTAATTGTGCTTGGTGCAGGGGCGGGTGATGCCGGTGGTGTCGGCTTCCTGGAAGGCGTCGTTGCCGATCAGGTGCGTCGGCACCTGGCCGCACAGGCACACCAGCGGAATGGAATCCAACATCGCGTCGAGCAAGCCCGTCACCGCGTTGGTCGCGCCGGGACCGGACGTCACCAGCACGCAGCCCACCTTGCCCGTCGAGCGCGCATAGCCTTCCGCCGCATGCACCGCGCCGCCTTCCTGGCGCACCAGAATGTGGCGCAGCTTGTTCTGCTTGAAGATCTCGTCATAGATGGGAAGGACCGCGCCGCCGGGATAGCCGAATACGACCTCGACGCCCTGATCCTGGAGAGCCTTGATCACCATCTCGGAACCGGTCAGATCGACGTTTGCCATGTCATCCTCGTTTGTTTGCCGCATCGGCATATGCCGCGATGCGCGGCGGCTGCGTTCTTCACCCAAAACCCAAAGCAACAGGGCCGCCCAAAGGGCGGACCCCGTCGCAAGACAACGGAAACTAGACGGTTACGCCCCCGTGGTCAACAGAAACCGGCGAACAAACGAAAAGATTTCTTCGCGAAAGCTTTCCGAATATTGCGCATCGATCAAAAGATCCGGCTTCACCTGAGTACGCAGCCAGCTGAGTTGCCGTTTGGCGTAGTTGCGGCTGACCTTTTGCGCCCGCGCCACGGCGTCCTCCAGCGCGACTTCCCCGCTCAGGCATGCCGCCAGTTCCGGCACGCCGAGCGCCTTCATCACCGGCAGCGCCGGGTCCAAATCAAGGTCCATAAGCGCCCGCGCCTCGTCCAACGCGCCGTGGTCGACCATCCAGGCAAAGCGCCGGTCGATGGCGGCGTAGAGGCGGTCCCGGGGCGGCGTCAGGACGATGGTGGCGAAGCGGGCCTCGGGCAGGACCGGTCGACGCGGCTCGTCTCGCCATTGGGAAAACGGCCGGCCGGTGTGGACCGTGACTTCCCAGGCGCGGATCAAGCGCTGGGTGTCGCCGTCGGGCAGACGCCGGGCGGTTTCCGGATCCAGCGCCGCCAGCTTGCGGCGAAACCCCGCGCCGCCCAGTTCGGCGTGCAGGCGCAGGGCCTCGGCCCGCACCTCGGCGGGCACGTCGGGAATGGGCGAGAGCCCGTCCACCAGCCCCTGGATGTACATGCCGGTGCCCCCGGCCACCACGGGCAGGCGGTCCGCGTCCCACGCGGCGCGGATCTCATGGGCCGCCATGTTCACCCAGCGTCCCGCCGAGCAGGCCTCCCGCCCATCCATGCAGCCGTACAGCCGGTGCGGCGCGCGCGCCTCGTCGCTGGCCGAGGGGCGCGCGGTCACCAGCCGCAGCTCGCGGTAGACCTGCATGGAATCGGCATTGACCACCACCCCGCCGAACCGTTCGGCGACGTCGAGCGCCAGGGCCGACTTGCCGCTGGCGGTCGGCCCGGCGACGATCAGGCAGGGGCGCCGGACCGTCGCCGGCGCCCTCCGAGGGTTCGTCATGTCGCCGAACGTTATTCGGCCGCCACGTCGGGCAGGCCGTCCAGGGCCTTGGCGAGCATGGCTTCGTCGTAGGGTTCGTCCACCAGTTTGCCGTCGAAGAAGTCGGTGTAGGCCTGCATGTCGAAATAGCCGTGGCCCGACAGGTTGAACAGGATGGCCTTGCTCTCGCCGCTCTCCTTGCACTTCAACGCCTCGTCGATGGCCGCCTTGACGGCATGCGTGCTCTCCGGCGCGGGGACCACGCCCTCGGCCTTGGCGAACAGCACGCCGGCCTTGAAGCATTCGGTCTGCGCCACGGCGCGGGCCTCCAGCAGACCCAGAGCCTTGGCGTGGCTGACCAGCGGGGCCATGCCGTGGTAGCGCAGCCCGCCCGCGTGGATGGGCGACGGCACGAAGGCGCTGCCCAGCGTGTACATCTTGACCAACGGCGTCAGGCTGGCGGTGTCGCCGAAGTCGTAGGCGTACCGGCCGCGCGTCAGCGTCGGGCACGACGCGGGTTCGACCGCGACGATGCGGGTCTTCTTGCCTTCGCGGAGATTCCGCCCGATGTAGGGGAAGGCGAGCCCGGCCAGGTTCGAGCCCCCGCCCGCGCAGCCGATCACGATGTCGGGATCGTCGTTCGCCATCTCCATCTGCATCATCGCCTCCTGGCCGATGATGGTCTGATGCAAAAGCACGTGGTTGAGCACGCTGCCCAGCGCGTACTTGGTGTCGTCGCGCTGCGCCGCCATTTCCACCGCTTCGGAAATGGCAATGCCGAGCGAGCCGGTGCTGTCCGGATGTTGCGCCAAGATCGCGCGCCCGGCGTTGGTTTCGGTGGACGGGCTGGGCACGCAGCGCGCGCCGAAGGTCTGCATCAGGGCGCGGCGATAGGGCTTTTGCTGGTAGCTGACCTTGACCATGTAGACGTCGACTTCGAGCCCGAAGTACTGGCCCGCGTACGCGATCGACGATCCCCACTGCCCCGCGCCGGTTTCGGTGGTCAGGCGCTTCACGCCTTCCTGCTGGTTGTAGAACGCCTGCGGCACGGCGGTGTTGGGCTTGTGGCTGCCGGTGGGGCTGACGCCTTCGTACTTGTAATAGATGCGCGCCGGCGTATCCAAGGCCTTCTCCAGCTTGCGCGCGCGAAACAGCGGCGCGGGCCGCCATTGACGGTAGACGTCCTGCACCGGCTCGGGGATTTCGACCTCGCGTTCCTGGGTGACTTCCTGGCCGATCAGCGCCATGGGAAACAGCGGAGCGAGGTCGTCGGGGCCCACCGGCTGCCCGGTTCCGGGGTGCAGCACCGCCGGCGGCGGCGACGGCAGGTCCGCCACCAGATTGTACCAAGACTTGGGCATGTGCTCTTCGTCGAGCAGATATTTCACGCTGTCGCTCATGGCGTTCCCTCCCTCATGACAGTGGCGCGTTGGGTCATATTATTCTGTGTTTGCACGTCAAATGCCAGCGCGGAGTCGCAGATTTCTTGTGGACGGCGGTCTTTCGCGCTACAAGGGCGAGGAACCGACGGACCTTGCCCCCATGACAGAACACCCCGCCCCGAGCATCGCCAACACCGGCATCTTCGCCACCATCCCCGCCAAGGCGGTGTGCCGGATGATGGACGCGTCAATGGACATGATGTGCGTGTGCGTGGATGGCAAGATCCGCCATATCAACAAGGCCGGCCTGGAAATCCTGCGCGCCGATGGTCCGCAAACCGTGCTGGGCCAGTCCTTCCAGGACCTGTTCGGGGGCGATCTCGCCGGAGCGGTCGACGACGTGCTGGCCTTTTTGGATGGCGAGGCCGATGCGACGCCACTGCGCGTGAAGACCCTGGACGGCAGCCTGATCAGCCTGCGCCTCAAGGTTCAGGCCCTGCCGGACCTGGGCCCCGGGGCCTATGTCGTGTTCGGCGAGGACATCACCCGCCAGGTCGAACAGGGCGAGACCATCAAGCGCAGCGAGGCGCGCTTTCGCAAACTGATCGACCATGCGCTGGATTTCATCTGCGTGCTCCAAGACGGCGTGATCACCTACGTCAACCAGGCCGGAATGAAGATGCTCAAGGCCGCCTACGAGGACGAGGTCGTGGGCCAGCCGATCAACGAATTCCTGCACCACGACTACCAAGGCATCCTGGACGGGGATCTCCGCGAATTCGCCGTCGCCGGAGAACTGATCCCGCTGCACATGCACGACATCAGCCAGAATTCCATCGACGTCGAGGTCGGCATCACCGTGCTGGAGGACGGGGTTCATCCGCGCTTCATGCTCGAAGCCCGCGACATCACCGCGCAAAACCGCGCGGTGACGGCGTTGCGCACGTCCATCGACACCCTGGAAATGCGGGTCGAAATGCGCACCCGCGAACTTCAGGAGGAAGTCCAGGTGCGCCGTACGGCCGAGGAAAAAATGCGCCACATGGCCAGCCACGATGGACTGACGGGCCTGCCCAACCGGGCGCTGTGCATGGACCGCTTGGATAGCGCCATTCACCACGCGCACCGCACCGGCAAGAAGTGCGCCCTGATGTTCGTGGACCTGGACGGCTTCAAGCCCATCAACGACAACCTTGGCCACGACATGGGCGACGCGCTGCTCAAGGAAATCGCCGGGCGCCTCACCTCAAACATCCGCGAAAACGATACCGCCGCGCGGTTCGGCGGGGACGAATTCGTGCTGGTGCTGTCGGGTCTGGAAACGGTGGAAAACGTCGTTCCGGTCGCCGAAAAGGTGCTCACGGTGGTCCGCAAGCCCGTGGCGCTGGGCGACAAGACCGGCCAGGTCGGCGCCAGCATCGGCATCGCGGTCTATCCCGATCACGGCGAGACGCCGGAAGACCTTTTGAAGCAGGCCGACTTCGCCATGTACAAGGTCAAGGGCAGCGGCAAGAACAACTTCATCATCGCCGACGGATCCGCGGAGATGAGCGCCTACGACGGCGGCCGGGACCGTTAACCGGGCAATCTGATGTCCGGATAGGCCGCGCGAAGCGCCGCGAAGGACCCATGCGCGCCCACCTCCTTCAACAGCGCGATCGCGCCGTCCGCCGACGGGCCGTCCCGCGCGCCCATGGCGAGGCGCACGGTGGCTTCGCCCGGCTCGTCGCTGACGCCCATCTCGAAACGGTGCCCGCGAAAGCCGAAACTGGACCCGGACTGGAACAGGAGGCCGCGCCGGCGCGCCTCGGTCTGCAACACCTGGCGCAGGAACAGTTTGTCGTCGCCGGTCCCTTCGCGAAGCCCCAGCACGCACACCGGGGCCACGGCCCAGGGCTTGTCCCGCGCCGGCCCCAACGCCGGATGCGCCACCCGGACGATCAATCCGCCGGTCCCTTGCAGCGCCCGCGCCGCCCGCGCATTGTTGTCGAACACCCGGGCACAGTGGGTGCGGAACAGCTCGCCGCCCGCCAGCATGGGATATTCAATAGCATAGTATTCTTCGAAATTCGCCCCGGTTCCCAGCGTTTGTCGGGTCGAGCGGAGATTGTGAACGGCGTTATTGAATAGCTCACTATTATCAGGCGCGAACACCGACAGGATGCCCATGTTGGCGAATTCGAGACCGAGCTGATGGAGTTTCAACGCCGACACCGCCTGTACCACCAGCGCCGGCGGATGCGGCGCGAGACGGGCGAGGAATGCCGCCATGTCGAAACGGTCGCCCACCAGGGAGGTGTCGACGGCGATCACGGTCGCGGCGCGGTTGGGCCGGGCGCGCCACGCGGCGAAGAACGGCGCGTCGTCCCACACGCTCAATCGCGCGTCGGCGTAGACGGGTTCGAAAATCACCACGTCGCCGCCGCCCTTTCGCAGGAAGGCGTTGAAGCTTGTCTGGTCGGCGGTGAAGCGCGCCGCGATGTCTTGGCCCGCGAGGATCTCCATCAAACGCAGGATTTCGAAATAGCCTTTGTGCCCCAGGATGGAAATGCGCGGCTTGTCGAGAGTCTTGCGGCATTGCAACAGCAACGTCGCCAGCGCCGACATGGCGTTGCCGAAAAAGAAATGGCGCCGGGACCAGCCGTCCGCCGTCTCCAGGGTTTCACCGTAGGCCCGTTCGAACGCGTCCGGCTTGCCCCAGCGGTCGTAGGGGAAATCGTAGCGCCCGCCGTCCAGCGTGCGGGCCAGGCGAAAATGCGGGGGGGATTTGAGAATGCCCGCGGCGTGGCTCCGCACCGCGCCCAGCCACAGGGCGCGCAGTTCCATCGCCAGGTCGTCGAGGTCGCGTTCGGCCGCGAGGGTTTCGAGATCCGGAGCGGCGAGACGGGCGTCCAGCCGCTCCCGCCACGTCCGGAAATCGGGTTCGAGAAAAGCGAACCGCGCCAGCAGGGCCCGATGGGCGTCAGCGAGGGTCCGCCCCTCCCGGGCCAGGCCGCCGCGTCCGCCCTCCGCCATGGCCGCGCCTTACTTCAAACGGGGCGCGACGAAGCGGAAGCCGTTCTGTCCTTCCACCAACAGGAGAACCGAACGCTTGCCGGCCTTCTTGGCCTCCTGAACCAGCTTCACGACATCGGCGGGGGTTTTGACCCGCGCCTGGTTGACCTCGGCCACCACGTCGCCGGCGCGCAGGCCCTCGGTGTACGCCGTGCCGTCGGTGTCGACGTCGGTGATGATCACGCCTTCCGCGCCTTCGGGCAGATCGAAGCGTTCCAGCACCTCTCCGGTCGGTTCCGCCAAAACGAGCCCCAGTTCGGACAGGGTCAGCTCGTCCGAGCCCTTGCCCTGGGGCGTGTCCCCGGCGTCGGCGACCTGTTCGTCGTCCTCGAACCGGCCGACCGTGACCTGGACCGTCGTTTCCGCGCCGTCGCGCCAAACCTTGACGTCGACGGTCTTCTCCACCGGCGTCGCGGCGACGATGCGTTGCAGTTTGCGCACGTCGGTCACCGTCTGGCGGTCGAATTGCAAGATCACGTCGCTGGACTTGACGCCGCCCTTGGCGGCCGGACCGCCGTCCACCACGGAAGACACCAGCGCGCCTTCGGTCTTTTTCAGGCCCAGCGTTTCGGCGATGGATTCGGTCACCGCCTGGATGTGCACGCCCAGCCAGCCGCGCGTCACCTGGCCGTGCTTGATCAACTGGTCGATCACCGGCTCGGCGGCGCTGGCCGGAATGGCGAAGCCGATGCCGACGCTGCCGCCGGACGGGGAATAGATGGCGGTGTTGATGCCGATCACCTCGCCGTCCATGTTGAACATGGGTCCGCCCGAATTGCCCCGGTTGATCGACGCGTCGGTCTGGATGAAGTCGTCATAGGGGCCGGCGTTGATGTCGCGGCCGCGCGCGGAAATGATGCCCGCCGTCACCGTGCCGCCCAGGCCGAACGGGTTGCCGATCGCCACCACCCAGTCGCCGACGCGGGACTTCTGGCTGTCGCCGAAACGCACCGACGGCAGCTTGCGGTCGGTGTGCACCTTCAGCACCGCGATGTCGGTCTTGGGGTCGCGCCCGACGATTTCCGCCTTCATGCGGGTGTCGTCCTGCAGGATCACGGACACCTCGTCGGCATCCTGAATCACGTGGTTGTTGGTTACCACGTAGGTGTCGCCGTTGGAGCGGCGGTCGATGATGAAGCCCGAGCCCAGCGACGTCGCCTTGCGCTTTTGCGGCTTGCCGCCGTGGCCGTTCTGCTGGCCGAAGAAATCCTTGAAGAAGTCCTCGAACGGCGAGCCGGGCGGGAACTGCGGCATGTCGGGCAGCCCCTGTTCGCGGCCCTGCACCACCTGGGTGGTGGACACGTTCACCACCGCCGGCAACAACTTGTCCGCCAATTCTGCGAAGCTGTCGGGCGCGCCGCGCGCAAAGGCCGGGGCCGGAACCGCCAGGGCCAGCGCCAACAAAAGCGCCATCGGGGCGGCCAACCGGCCGACCCGTGCGAAAGAATACCGGAAAGCGTTCTGCGTCTTGGTCATGGTCAACACCTTGCGTTTCGGAACAGGGGGATTCAACGAACGCGCCCCCCCCACACATTCGACACGGAATATATAGGAACGAATTGGGGAAGAAGTATGGCGCAAAGCGTTCAATAATGCGAATTTTTCGCCACGCCGGTCATCCGCGCGCCAACCACGTCACCAACAGGCCCAACGCCGCCGTCGCCACGGCGCCGATGCGGATGTGCAGTTCGTCCATGGTCAACACGGTGGCGATGGCGCGGCGCATCAACTCCGGAAACAGCGCGTAAAGCGCCCCTTCGATCACCAGCATCAGTCCGAAGGCGACCGCCAAGTCCTGCATCATGGCCTTACATTCCCCCTAAACGCCGACGGCCCGCCTGTTCCGCAGGGGAAAGGCGGGCCGTCCAGCCGTGGTTGGATTTATTTCTTCACGCCGGTCTGATCGCCGAAGAAGCGGAAGAAATCGTTGTCTGGCGACAGTACCAGATTGGTGTCGCCCCCGGCCAGGGCTGCGCGATACGCGATCATGGTCCGGTAGAACGCGAAGAATTCCGGATCCTGACCAAAGGCCTCGCCCAGGATGCGGTTGCGTTCGCCCTCGCCTTCGCCCCGCAGGATCTCCGAAGTGCGTTGGGCTTCGGCGATGATCACCGTCTTCAGGCGGTCGGCATGGGATTCGATTTCCAGCTTGGCCTTGCCGCCGTCGGCGCGCAGCTGGTTGGCTTCCTTGATGCGGTCGGAACGCATGCGGTTGAACACCGTCTGCGAGATTTCCGGCGGCAGGTCGGTCCGCCCGACGCGCACATCGACGATTTCGATGCCGTAATTCTTGGTCTCGTCGGCCAGGCGCTTTTCAATTTCGACCATGATGGCGTTGCGTTTTTCCGACAACAGGTCGCCCAGGGTGTTGCGCGCCATGGAGTTGCGCACGCTGGAGTTCAGGACGCGTCCGACCTGGTCGCGGAACGCGGCTTCGGTGCGCAGGGCCTGGAAGAAGCGCAGCGGATCGACGATGCGGTACCGCGCGAAGGCGTCCACGTTGATGCGCTTCTGATCGGCCAGGACCACCTGTTCGGTGGGCGGGTCGAGATTCAGCACGCGGTTGTCGTAATAGACCACGTTCTGGATCAGGGGCATCTTGAAATGCAGGCCCGGCTCTTTGATCATCTGCTTGGGGTTGCCAAACTGCATGATCATCGCCTGTTCGGTCTGGCTGACGGTGAACAGGGCGCCCGAGGCCACCATACCGCCCACCACCACGATGACGCCGAGCACGGCCATGAGTGTCTTGTTCATCACTGGGCGCTCCTCTGCTTGTTGAGTTCGGGCAACGCCAGGTAGGGCACCACGCCGCCGTTCTTCTGGTCCAGGATGACCTTGTTGGAGTTTTTGAGAACCTCCTCCATGGCTTCCAGGTAGAGGCGCTGGGTGGTTACGTCCTTGGCCGTGCGATAGCTTTCATAGACCGACAGGAAGCGCTTCGCTTCACCCTCGGCTTCCTTGGTCACCTGTTCCTTGTAGGCTTCGGCCTGCTGGATCATCTTGGCCGCTTCACCCTCGGCGGTGGGAACGATCTTGTTGGAATAGGCCTGGGCTTCGTTCTTCAAGCGGTCCAGGTCCTGGCGCGCCGACTGCACGTCGTTGAACGCGTCGATGACCTGGGTGGGCGGCTCGCCCTTGAGGAACTGCACCTGAAGCACCGTGATGCCCGAACCGTAGCTGTCCAGGACGTCCTGCAACAAATTGCGAGACCGGTCCTGCACCTGTTGGCGGGCGGTGGTCAGGGCGTTTTCCAAGGTGGTCTGGCCGATAACCTCGCGCATGGCGCTTTCGGCGGCCAGCTTCACGGTGATTTCCGGATCGCGGATGTTGAACAGAAAATCGCCTGCGTTCTTCACTTTCCATTGCACGGTGAAGTCAACGTCGATGATGTTCTGGTCCTGGGTCAGCATCAAACTTTCCTCAAGGACGTCGCGGTTGCCGCCGGTGGACGGCCGGCCAAAGGCGCTGGTCGCCCCGGTTTCGCGGAAGCCCACGTCGATGCGGCGCACCTGTTCGACGTTGGGGGTCAGCACCTTGCCGATGGGCGCGGGAAAATACCAGTGCAGGCCCGGTCCGGAATCCTGTTCCGGGACGTGCTTGCCGAACAGCATCACCACGCCCTGGTGGCCGGCCTCGACGCGGTATACGCCGCTCAGCATCCACAACGCGAACGCCGCGACGACCGCCAGCGCGATCATCTTGCTCGATCCGAAGCCGCCGGGCATGTAGGTCTTGAGACTGTCTTGGGACCGGCGCAGCATTTCCTCGATATCGGGGGGCCGCTGGCCGCCGCCGCCACCGGCGGGTCCGCCACCGCCGCCGCCCCATGGGCCGCCGCCGCCGCCCCCGTTTCCGCCGCCCCACGGGCCGCCGCCTTGAGGTTTCCAGGCCATTCGTTCATCCCTTCAGCTTCGCAATGTGAATGGCGCGATCCGAAATATTTCCCGAAAAACGCCTTTAACATTTGGATTTCCTAATACGACACCCTATATCAGGTCCCGTAACGCTTATAGGCCAGCGGGCCCGGCGGCGCAACCGGCGCCAAACCCTGGCCGACCCAAAGGGATATCTGCTCGTTTTTGGAGATTTCAAGCATGTCGCTGATCACGGAAGAAAAAATACTCAAGACCCTGTCCACGGTCATGGACGGCGACCGAAACATCGTCGACAAGGGTATGGTCCAGGGGCTTCAGGTCCAGGACGGCCACGTTATTTTCGCCGTCGTGGTGCCGCCCCAGGTCGGCGCCAAGGCCGAACCCATTCGCAAGGAAGCCGAAGAAAAGGTCCACGCCATGGACGGCGTGCTGTCCGCCACCGTGGTGCTGACCGCCGACAAGGACGCGGACGGAGGCGGCGCCCCGCAGGGCGGCAAGGCCCCGATCCCCGAAAAGAACGCCCCGCTGTTGCCGGGCGTCAAGGCCATCATCGCGGTGGCGTCGGGCAAGGGCGGCGTCGGCAAGTCCACCACCACCGTCAACCTGGCGCTGGCGCTGCGCGACAAGGGCCTGCGCGTCGGTCTTCTGGACGCCGACATCTACGGCCCGTCCATCCCGCGCATGCTGGGCATCAGCGGCGATCCGGAATCCAGCGACGGCCAACGTCTCGACCCGATGGTCGGCCACGGCATCAAATGCATGTCCATGGGCTTCCTGGTCGATGAGGACACTCCGATCATCTGGCGCGGCCCGATGGTTCAGACCGCGTTGACGCAGCTGATGCGCGATGTCGCGTGGGGCGAGCTGGACGTGATGGTGATCGACATGCCGCCGGGCACCGGCGACGTGCAGCTGACCATGGCGCAGCACGTGCCGCTGACCGGCGCGGTGATCGTGTCCACGCCGCAGGACATCGCGCTGCTCGACGCGCGCAAGGGCCTCAACATGTTCCGCCAGGTGGACGTGCCGGTGCTGGGCATCGTGGAAAACATGAGCTACTTCACCTGTCCGCATTGCGGCGGACGCACCGACGTGTTCAGCCACGGCGGCGCGAAGGAGGAAGCGGACCTTCTGGGCATGACCTTCCTGGGCGAAATCCCGCTGGACATCGTGATCCGCGAGACGTCCGACAGCGGCCATCCCATCGTCGACCACACCCCCGACAGCGAGCACGCCAAGGCCTACAAGGCGATCGCCGAGCAGGTGTGGAACAAGGCCTGCGAACGCCTTGAAGCCAAGGCCGCGGCCACGCCGCGCATCGTGCAGTAAGCCGCCGCGCCACACATCGACGCCAAGGCCCCCGCGCTTGACGGCGCGGGGGCCTTGGCATGTTCGCTTAAGGCATTCCATGTGCCTTAGACTCGCACACCCGGTTATCCATGACATCCATACATTAGCGTTATATAATATAAAGAATGATCGGGGGGGGATCAGAAGATCCTTCGAACCTCTGAATAAGGAGGGTGTGTTATGCTCGAATCGTTCCTGTTCTGGATGCTGGTCCTTGTGGTTCTCGGCTTCATCGGCATGACCATTACCGAAGCTTCGGAATAACGCCGCCGTCTCTACCTCTGTCTCTTCACACTCGCCCGCAAAGAAAGCCCCGGACGGTAGGGTCCGGGGTGTGACTTTAGGGGCTTATCCTCTCACAATGCGGAGCAAGGGTTCGAATGCATAGAGACCTGCACGACGGCCCGACGGTTTTTCCAGACACTTCAGCAAACCGATATCCACCAATGTGCGCGTGAATTTTGCGGCGGTTCCTTGAGGAATGCCGCTCTTGGCGGTAAACGTATTGTTCCGAAATACGGGATTTCCGAAAATAAAATCGAGAGCAGCCATATGCCAACGGGTTGAAAGAAAATCCCTGAACGTGACTTTCATTTCCTCATATAGACCTGCGATTTCCTCAGCGACCGCAATGTTCTTGTAGGCTTGTGCTTCCAGCGCGTTCAAAAAGAAGATGCACCACTCGGTCCATTCACCACGGTTGGAAACGTTTCGCATCCTATCAACGTATTCGTCCTTCTCGTCCTCCAGATAACCGCTGACGTAAAAATGCGGTTGCGAGATGTTTCCGTAATGCCAAAGAAGCAATGTTATGAGCATCCGGCCAATACGCCCGTTTCCGTCTTTAAATGGGTGCAACGCTTCAAACTCGACATGGGCCAACGCGACCTTCAGAAGATCTTCCAACTCGCTTTCCCCAAGAAATGTAAAGAGGGCGTCCATGCCCGAGGTCAATTGCTCGGGGCTGATTGGCGTAAACAAGACTTGCCGCCTGTTTCTGCCAACAATGTAATTTTGCTCACGTTTATATTCGCCAGGAGATTTATCGGCCCCACGACCCAAGCTTAACAGAACTTTATGAGCGCTCCGGAGAAGCCAATCCGAAATCGGCGCGCCATCTTCAACCGACTTTTGCGCACGTTTCATGGCCCGAGAATAGAAGAAGACCTCGATGGCTTCGCCGCGGTATCCCGCAGCCTCTTCTTCTACATCTCCCTGATCGGCTTCATATTGCAGAACTTCATCGAGCGTGCTGATCGTTCCTTCCATACGGGAAGAAATAACGGCTTCCTGACTTCTCAAAGGAGCAAGCAAAACTTCGCTATTGTGCATGCTTTTCAGCATTTGGTCGTATCGCGCCAGAGCTGCGGACGCACCCGTCAGCGGTTTTACCAACCGGGCATAGTCCAGTTCATTCGGCGGAAACGCGCCATAGTGATAATCGACGGCTTCGCTTAAATTCAGTTCGGTTAGAGGTATGTTCATCGCTCAAGCCGCCTTGATAACCAAATTTCCTCGAATTGATCTCACAAACCAACTTGTCCGACACTAACGCTCCTCTAATCATTTTGTCTATCATTTTTGCCAATTTTTGCCTATCAAAACACTTTGATGGTCGAGATGGATACACAAAGTGTCTTGATAGCCAAAATTTAGGGATTTTAACAGCTAAACTACATTTGGTGGCAAACAACGGTTTGATCCACCAGCCACATCCCAAAAAGAAAGCCCCGGACGCTAAGGTCCGGGGCGAAGTTTAACAGGGAGGCTTTCACGTCGGGAGACGTGAGGCTCGACCGGCCCCGCTTGTCCCTGGGGGAGGGGAGGGGGAGTGGGAGGCCACGGGGCCGGGAGCCGAACCGGGGAGGCCCCGGTAAAAGACGCTGCGTCGCAACATCTGATGACCTGAATATATGTAAGATGAACGGCGCGCACCACCGCTGGTTAGGCAGTCCACCCATGCGCTGAGCGCATGGCTTGACACATTTCGGCCTCAAACCTTGGCCAACTGGTCGGTCCGGATGCGGTTGATCAGGAAGTCGCGGAACACGCCGACGCGTTTGGACTGACGCAATTCTTCTGGGTACACGAAATACGTGTTGAACCCCGGGCCTTCCAGTTCCGACAGGACCTGCACCAGGTCCTCGGCGTGGCCGGTCATGTAGTCGGGCAGCGCGCCGATGCCGATGCCGGAACGCACCGCGCGGTAGATGCCGTAGATGTTGTTGACCTTGAGAACCGGACGGCGCGGTTTCTCCCCCGCCCCGGCGTCGAGCAGCCAGTTGATGTTTTCCACCGGCGGCGCGGCGTCCGCGCCGTAGACCACGATGCGGTGGTTGTCCAATTCCTCGGCCGTGCGCGGCAGGCCGTATTCCTTGATATAGCTGGGCGCGGCGTAGATGCGGTACTTGACCCCCATCAGCTGACGCTGGATCAGGTCCGGCTGGGTCGGCGGGCGCACGCGGATGGCGACATCGGCCTGGCGCATGGACACGTCCAGTTCGTCGTCGGACAGCACCAGGGACACGTCGATGTCGGGATAGTCCTCGATGAACTCCTTGAGCCGGCGCGTCAGCCAGATGGAGCCGAACGCCACCGTGGTGGTGATGCGCAGCGGCCCCCACGGGCGTTCGCGGGTGTCCATGATGCGCGCGGTGGCGTTGGCCAGACCGCTGACCATTTCGGCGGTGGCGCGGTAGAGATGCTCGCCCTGTTCGGTCAGCAACAGACCGCGCGCGTGGCGGTGGAACAACGACACGCCGAGACTGTCCTCCAACGCGCCGATCTGGCGCGACACGGCGGACTGGCTGAGGTTCAGCCGCTCGCCCGCCTGGGTGAAGCTGCCCGCCTCGGCCACCGCGTGAAACACGCGCAGCTTGTCCCAGTCCAGGTTTTGGCCCAGGGCCTCGCGCGCGCGGTCCATGACGGGCCCCTTCCCCCTAGCGGCCTTGCTCGGCGAGGAAGCGTTCGACCTCCAGCGCCGCCATGCAGCCGGTGCCGGCGGCGGTGACCGCCTGCTGGTAGACGTGGTCCTGCACGTCGCCGGCGGCGAACACGCCTTCCACCGAGGTCGCGGTGCTGTCGGGCGCCGTCAGGATGTAGCCCGATTCGTCCAGATCCAACTGACCCTTGAACAGGCCGGTGTTGGGCGTGTGGCCGATGGCGATGAACACGCCGTCGACCTTGAGCTCCGACACCTCGCCGGTCTTGACGTTCTTGAGCCGCAGCCCCGTCACGCCCGGGGGTTCGGCCCCCGCGCCCGGCAGCGCGCCGCCCAGCGGCAGGCTCATGCCGATGGTGGGCTTGTTGCCGAGGATTTCCTCCAGCACCGTGTCCCACACGATCTCGATTTTGGGATTTTCGAAGGCGCGGGTCTGTAGGATCTTTTCCGATCGCAGTTCGTCGCGGCGATGGATCAGCGTCACCTTGGACGCGTGGTGGGTGAGGTAAAGGGCTTCCTCCACCGCCGTGTTGCCGCCGCCCACCACGGCGACCTCCTTGCCGCGGTAGAAGAACCCGTCGCAGGTGGCGCAGGCCGATACGCCCATGCCCTGGAAGGTCTGTTCCGATTCCAGTCCCAGCCACCGCGCGCTGGCCCCGGTGCAGATGATCAACGCATCGCAGGTGTACACGTCGCCCGAATCGCCCTTCAACGTGAACGGCCGCTTGCTGAGATCCGCCTCGGAAATCGTGTCGTCGATGATGACCGCGCCGACATGCTTGGCCTGGGCCTCCATCTGTTCCATCAGCCACGGGCCCTGGATCGCCTCGGCGAAGCCCGGATAGTTCTCGACGTCGGTGGTGATGGTCAGCTGGCCGCCCGGTTGCAGTCCGCGCACCATGATCGGGTGCAGGTTGGCGCGCGCGGCATAGATGGCGGCGGTGCAACCGGCGGGACCGGAGCCGACGACGAGGGCCTTGGTGTGGTGGGTGGTGGACATGTCTCTGCGTTCTCCTGACGGCCGGGCGCTCCGCGCCGCGTAGTGTGTTCGTTGGCCCCTAAGATAAGTCGCCGTCCGCCCCGGGGCAAGGATAACCCCATTTCCCGTAAGCGGTTTTGCCCTTGCCGGGGGAAATGGAGTAATATAATTACTCAAAGCGAAGGGAGACGTTTTCATCATGTCCGATTCGCGGGTGAAACTGGACAAGATCGACCGCCGCATCCTCCGCGATTTGCAGGACGACGGCCGCATCACCAACGTCGAGCTGGCGCGCCGCGCCGGCATTTCCGCGCCGCCGTGCCTGAGGCGCGTGCGCGCCTTGGAGGAAGCCGGCTTCATCCAGGGCTACCACGCCCAGTTGAACGCGCGCGCGCTGGGCTTCAACATCACCGCGTTCGCCCACGTCGGGCTCCGGAGTCAGGCGGAATCGGACCTCGAAGCGTTCGAGGCCCTGGTGCGCTCGTGGCCGGAAGTCCGCGAATGCTACATGCTGTCGGGCGAAACGGACTTTTTGCTAAAAATCGTCGCGCCCAGCTGGGAAGACTGCCAGTCCTTCATCACCACCAAACTGACGGCGGCGCAAAACGTCAGCCACGTCAAATCGGCCCTGTCGGTGCGTACATCCAAAACCCTGCCCGGCGTGCCGATCGACGGTTAAGCCCAGACCGGCTCTTCACCGCCTACCAGCGACGCCAGACCCGCCGGATCCGTCAGCACCACCCTGCCCCGTCCGGTCTTTGCCCATCCCCGCGCCGCGAACCGGCCCAGCCATTTGGCCACCACCTCGCGGGTGGCTCCGCTGAAATTGGGCCCGGAATGACATTTGACGCAACCGATGCGGCGAAACAGCGCCATGCCCAACCCCAACCGCCCGGTCCAGTCAAGGCGTGGCGCGAGGTCCTTGCGTATCAACGTCGCAAGGACCCCCGCCGCCACGGCGACGGCGGCGAGGCTGTCCAGCAGGATAGGGGTTATGCCGGGGGCCATGGCGCGGGTTCCGTCACGCCCCGGCCGGAGCAAGCGGGACGTCAAATACGTTGGGCGTGAGGGTGCGCACCTCGGTGATGGAATCGTAGGCCAGCCCGACTTTTTCATGGGCGCGTGCCACCGCCTCGGCGTTGGGCACAAGCGTCACGCAGAACGCGCGCCCGGCGGCCGCGCCGACGTTGAGCTGCAGCGAAATCACGCCTTCTTCGGCGCAGGCGGCCTTGTACTGTTCGTAAAAGCCCCGCAAATCCGCTGGCGAAATGCTGGCGGGAAACGTATCTTTGCCGGCGTCGTGGGTGTCGATGAACATTTTCATGGCTTGCATGGGGTGTCTCCCGTTAAGTTGCCTCGTGACGACACCCTAGGCCGCGTTCCCGGCGCGGTCTGTATGCGCGGATACACTTCGCGAACCTTTTCGGAGACCGTGATGAGCGAAACCTGCCAAACCGCCTGCCCGCATTGCTCGGCCGCGCAACGCATCGACAAGTCCGTCCCGGTGGCGGTGGCGAAATGCCATGACTGTGGCGGGCACCTGTTCGACGGACATCCGATTTTGCTCACCGGCGAAACCTTCGCCCATCATCTCGCCACCAACACAATCCCGGTGGTGGTCGACTTCATGGCCGACTGGTGCGGGCCGTGCAAGGTGATCGCGCCGGAAATCATCAAGACCGCCAAGGCGCTGGAACCCCATGTGCGGTTCGCCAAGGTGGACACCGACGAGGACCAGAAACTGGCCGGCCACAACGGCGTGCGCGGTTTTCCGACCCTGGTGATCTACAAACACGGCCACGAAGTCGCCCGCCACGCCGGCGCCATGTCCGCCGCACAGATCCAGGCCTGGCTGAAACCCCATCTCTGATCCGCAAACAAAAAATCCCGCAAGGCGGAGCGGAAAAGAATGGCGCACCCGACAGGATTCGAACCTGTGACCTCTGCCTTCGGAGGGGTGGAGCTATCGTTATCTGGCGTTATCCTGAATTACTATTCAATTGAAAATAAACGATAAAAAAATCTGTCTTCATTCCGAATGGGCTGGTATATGCTGTTTGGTGATTGCTGGGTGATTGCTAGCAATCACCGATTTGGCGAGGCAAGGACCGGCGCGTGAAGCAGAAAATCACCAAGAAAGTCGTGGACGGAGCCATGCCCGACGGGCGCGTGCGGTTCCTCTGGGATACCGAGTTGCGTGGCTTCGGGGTGAAGATCACGCCGACCGGCAGCAAGGTTTACGTCATCCAATACCGCACCGGCGGACGGGGCAGTCCGACGCGCCGTTACACCGTCGGCAAGCACGGCACGATTTCCACTGATAAGGCGCGCAAGACGGCTCAGGCGCTGTTGGGCGAAGTGGCGAACGGGCACGACCCGCAACAGCGCAAAATGGCGGAGCGGGCGTCGTTGACCGTCTCCGCCCTGTGCGATTTGTATTTGGCCGAAGGCTGCGCCACCAAAAAGGCCTCGACCATCGCGACGGACAAAGGACGCATCGCGCGCCACATCAAGCCCCTGTTGGGTCGGCGCAAGGTCAAGGATCTGACGCCCAACGACGTGCGCCGTTTTATGCAGCAAGTGGCCCAGGGCAAAACGGCGGTGGACGAAAAAACCGGCAAGCGCGGGCGCGCCCGCGTGACCGGCGGCAAGGGCGCGGCCACGCGTACCGTCGGCCTGTTGGGCGGCATCCTTTCGTTCGCCGTTTCCGAAGGCATCCGCCCGGATAATCCGGCGCGCGGCGTCAAGCGCTATCCCGACACCCGGAAGGAACGCTTCCTATCGCCCGATGAACTCGCCCGCTTAGGCGAAGCCTTATCGACCAGCGCGGAAAACCCATACGCCGTGGCGGCGATCCGCTTCCTGTTGTTGACCGGGTGCCGCAAAGGGGAGGTTCTGTTCCTGACCTGGCCGGAGGTGGATTTCGCTTTCGGCTGTTTGCGGCTTTCGGACAGCAAGACCGGGCAGAAGATCGTCCCGCTCGGCCGCGCGGCGTTGGACGTGTTGGACGCCCTCCCCCGCCTCGAAGGCAACGATCACGTCTTTCCCGGCGAGAAGGAGGGCCGCCCCCTGGTCGGCCTGCCGAAAATCTGGAACCGCATCAAAACCCGCGCCGGGTTGGATGGCGTGCGCTTGCACGACCTGCGTCACAGCTTCGCCTCCGTCGGCGCGGGTTATGGGCTGAGCCTGCACGTGGTCGGCAAACTGCTGGGCCACAGCGACCCGAAGACCACGGCGCGCTATGCGCACATCGCCGACGATCCCGCGCGCACCGCCGCCAACCATATCTCCGCCGCCATTGAGGCCGGGCTGTCGCAGCCGTTTGAAACCGTACATTGACGCGATGTCTTCTATAGGATACATTCATTAAATGATTGAAGTCCGCCAGACGGATAATTTTGCCAAGTGGTTCAAAAGCCTGAAAGACCGTCAGGGCCGCGCCCGTATTCAAGCGCGGATCGACCGTGCCGGCCTTGGCAACTTTGGCGATTGTGAACCGGTCGGCGGCGGGGTTTTAGAAATGCGTATCCATTTCGGCCCCGGATATCGGGTCTATTTTGTCCAGCGCGGCGCGGAAATTGTTGTGCTGCTGGCGGGCGGTTCGAAACGAACGCAGAGCAAGGACATCCTCAAAGCAAAAACGCTGGCGGACAACCTGTAGGAGATCAACATGGCGCCAAAAACAAAAACAAAAACCCGAACCAAAACCCGTCCTTGGGACAGCGCCGAACATCTGGAAAGCAACGAAGATATTGCCGCGTATCTGGATGCCGTGCTGGCGGAAAATGACCCGGCCTTGCTCACCCACGCGCTGGGTGTTGTCGCCCGCGCGCGGGGCATGACGGACCTTGCGCGACAAACCGGCCTTGGCCGGGCCAGTCTGTACAAGGCCCTCTCCGCCGAAGGACACCCGGAAATCGCAACCGTGATGAAGGTTTTGGATGCCCTTGGTGTGCGCATGTCCGTATCGGTTTGACGGAGAAATGACGACACAAACCGTAGTCGGTTTTGACAAGCCGCCGCGTAATCTCCTGAACGAGACGGGTATTAAATGCACCGTCACCGTAACCCCACCGTAACCCTAAACTTTCAATCAATGGAAACGCTGGAGCGGCTGGCGGAAGGTCATCGAAGGACTAATGGATATGGGAAATACACCGCAAACAATTTGGGAAGACGAAGACTACGTTTATATTCCTGAAGAACTCTTCAAATGTCTGCCGCCGGAATATCGTGAAGTTGCAAAAGCGCGTAAGCAGCAGGGTAGCGACGTCTTGCAGATCGCAGACAAGGACATCAAAAGCCTTATTAACTTGGCCAACGCTATCCCGACAACGTCAAGTTTGAGCTACATTTATCATCGGCTACGGACTGCCAAGTTCGACAATACTGCTGAGTCCCTCATGGAGCTAGAAATGCTGACGACGGCGTTCGTGGTGACTTACTCCCGGTTATTCGTAAAGGGAAATGGTGCAGTCGGGGTTTCAAAGAGCCAAATACCTGCACATCTACAAGATGTTCACGACGATCTAATCAGCATCCGCCACAAGCGTTATGCTCACAATGACAGGCATGAATCGATTGATAGTGGCATACAGATTGATTTTGATGAGACGGAATTCCACGTCAATTTGCAAATGAACTTAGGCTATTACGTGGGAGGCAGAAACGAATGGGAAGAGCTTGTAACCTTCCTCGATGCGCATATGCACAAACAACTTCAGAAAATACTCCATCGGCTGAAGGAAAAGACCGGCTATGAATGGAAATGCTCTGCTGGTCCAGCGCCCGATTGGGTGGGAAAGTACAGTTAGCTCCCGCTATTCCACGTCGGGTGTTACCCGCAGTGCAACGAAACCGGCTTTCTCAAGCTGAAAATGTCTTCCACGACCCCATCAAATCACCCCCTTGCCCCCCTTGCGAAGGGGACAAAAGCCCGGCAAACTGCGGCTTATCACGGAAATCGGAAGACGGATATCAGGTCTCGTTTGAGGGAACGTCTTACGACGGCAATTCTCCCACACCTGTCGCTACACATAGCGGGGCGGCCAAAAACGTTGAATTTATGCGGGTTTCAGGCCGTAAACGCCAGGGGCGATTCACGCCTACAAATGTAGGACGCCGAAAGCGCCGATTTTGCAATGCGTTGACGGCGGACGTAAGACAAACGACTACGACAACGAGGCGCGGTGCCTACGCTTGTCGTACACGCCGTCCCGATACGGCTCATTCTTCGTCCTCCTTCAAGGTCAAGAACGAACCAAACTCTTAACAATCGTCCTGGGCCACTTTTAGGTGGTCAGGTCATTCCTTTCAAGAATTTCGACCAGCGCCCGCTCGATATTTTCGAGTCGATATTCGATGCTGTCCTTGGGGTCATTAAGATTCATAAAATACTGGCCCTCGTCAGCAAACCATTGAGGATGCTGCTCGCGGTGTCGCTGCTCGAAAGCCAGGTACATGTTCGGGATGTCGTCCGCGGCGAAGAGGCTGCGGGCTGGGGCATCCCGGCAAACGCGCGAAAGTGCGCTTCGATTTTCCATGGAATGCCACAGATTTTCATTTTGAAGGGCGGCGTCAACAAATTCTTCACCATCCAGTTCGAGGAATGAAGGCCAGTCCTTATAGGCGGAAGGATTGAATTTTTGATAGAAAGCCATGCGAAGCGCTGCGTCATCTGACTTGCGAAGAAGCTCGTCGTCACGAATAAGGCCAGCGATGCAGACACGAACGTTGAAGGAAAAGCTGCGTTGGTGCCACTGTGTTGGCTCTTCGACCTGCTCATCAATCTGCCAGCGCTCGAGAACTTCATCTATGTTGTCGTAGCTGTATGGTTGCTGGCAGTTTAGTAAGAGTACCCAGATAGCCTTCGCCCATTCTTGGGTGGCCGGAACCGTCTTGGCAAGTTCCCAGGCAGCGTAAAATGGTTCGTTGTAGGTATATTCATTAAAGCCGTCAATGTAGAGGCTTTCGTAGGGTGTCTTGAGGCGCTCGTTATTGTGGAGGGCATAGATGAGAAGCCGAAATCGATCATCGTCAAGCCCCTCGAAGTCACCTGCACGTTTGAAGAAGTTAGTGAGAAATTCACTCGGCAGGTACCTGTTACAGAGAAGGGTTTCAACTGTGAAGAACGGCCCTTCCTTCAAGATGTCCAGCGCTTGCTGAATTCTGATGCCTGCATTGGGATTGGTAAGGGCGGCAAGTCGGGTGCTGGTGTCGCCACGGTCATAGACGCGCTGTATCATTTTTATATCTGTGCCGAAGCGAGCAAGGCCATGGTCGACGACGGGGTCGTTACGTCGCCAGAGAAGGTATTCGACAAGACGGCGATTTTCCCCTCCGCGCCAATAGCGCCATAAGCCGCTGTACGCGCCTTCGTCGGGCACCTTCTTGTTGTCTTGAAGCCAAGCGTAGACGGCGTCTGGCGCGGCCTTCGATAAATAGCCAGCAACAATCCGTTCATTCGTGCCAGCCCGATAGTTATAGCTAAAACTTGCCACTGTCCCATACCTTCGATCAAATATCCTGACTGTATCCGTATAAATAGAGTTAGTCGACGCGAAAAGTGGAACCTACGCACTACGACGAAGTAGCAATTAAATCAATTTCGCCCCATGTCTGACGTCAGCGTCTATGGGGCAAGTTAAGATGATTGCATGACGGTGGGCGTAGGCCAAATGCCTACGGCGGCAGGGGGCAGCGCTTACGCTTGCCGTACACGCCGCCCGGAGATGGAGTGCAGGGGGGGTAACGCGGTGATTGCCAGGTGATTGCTGGGGCCGTTTCCGCCCCGAAGGGCCGAACGCTAACCCATTGAAAGAAATGGCGCACCCGACACGATTCGAACGTGTGACCTCTGCCTTCGGAGGGTGCGATTTCGAATTAAAGTGCAATTAGATCAATGCGTTGTTCGGGCGCTGTTGTGCTTTTTTCCGAATAACGGGGATTAAACGGGATTGGAATGGAGTGGGGGTGGCACAGTTTTGGCACACCCTTGAGTGCTGTGTTTTATCAAAATCAAGACGGCCCTGAAATACACAACGGGTCTGTGCATAAAGAAATATCAATATTTTGTAATCTTGGGTCCAACATAAACGATATACAATTCGTCTTTTGCAGTGACAGGCCACGAGAAATGAATTCTAAGTTGGGGCCACTTTACCTTTCCATGCCACGGACAAAAAATGTCCTCGCCTGACGTTCTGGGGTGAGGAAATGTCATTTCATTTCTGAAATCGTCCTTTTCTGTAACTGACGAATCAGAGAACCACGACTTACCGCCTCCCTTCCCCCCTTTGTCTGCAAAAAAATCGCGATATAGGCGATGCCCTTCGGCGGTTCTTTTTCCGTCAGGGTCAAAACAACCTTCAAACTTGCTCAGCACGTCCAGTAGAGCAACAATTCGTCCTGCTGCCCCAGGGACGAAAGGGTGTCCATGTAGAGGTTGAAAGCAGTTGTCGGTAAATTTTAAGTTTGGGAATCGTGCAACGACCATATTTTGAAGGTCTTGCCAACATTGCAATGGCGCGGGGGCAGACTTCAGAACCGTGTCGAATAGGCCTTCGCTGAAATGGTTGTGCACTTTTATGTCATGACTTGTCTCATCATCATGCATCCAAGTAACTTTAATAGGTGATTCCTGCCACATTGAGGGCGTCAAACTCACCACATGACATTCATTACCCCGGAATGTTCTCATGGCCGATTCACCAATGGCGGTGTCAGTGACCATTTCATCTGATACGACCATGTATTCATCAGGACCGTGAACTCGCTCGTCTTCCCAGAATGGCCCGGTCCTAGTTATCCAGCTGGTGAATGCTAACCGTTCTTCATGTTCGAAGTGTTGTATTGCCTGTGAAACCGTCATTTGGGGGCCGACGGCGGCATTCATCAAATTTCTATGGCTAAACAGTTCGCGGCCATATTTAGCTGCGAGTGTCCGCATTTTCATAAGCTTACCAACGGCCTCCTTGAAGGCCTCTACATTAGGAAACTGCCCGTGTAACGACAGGTCGTTTACCAGCACTTCCACCTTAATCCCCCCAACCAGCAAAGTAATTCACATCTTTATCAAATTGATCGAAGAACCCCCTGGGCCAAACATCAATATTGCCTTTGCTATCAAGTTGCGGACTGACGACCTGAGCTCTTCCTTCAGAACGAGGTGCGAAAAAATGAATGGCAACTTTTTGCGGCGGCATCCCCGATCGAACCACTCTGCGGATGCCATTCAACACGTGGTCACTGTGGGTTTCTATGATGACTTGCACCCCTGCTTGAGCAACTTCAGCAAGAAACTGTCCCATTAACGCCTGTCCAGCTGGATGAAGATGGACCTCGGGATTCTCTATAAGAATGATATCGTCTTTCCCCGATGACAGCGCGGCAACAATAATTGGCAAAACCTGAGTAAGCCCAAAGCCCACGTGAATCGGGCGATGGAAACCGGTGTCGTCAGCAGTACGCAAACCAAGCATAACGGCGTTCGCTTGTGGTACAATTTCAACAGTTAGGGAGCAGCCAGGAAAGAACTTCTGCATTCTCGCCTCAACTTGGCGAAGCCGGGTTGGGGGTATGCCGTCTATTACCAATTCATCCAACACGACTTCATCACGCCCGGAATGCAGAACCCCAATAGCATGTTCGCCAGAAGGGCCCACGGACGTTGCAACTTGAGGATCGTCGTGTAGGTAAAACTCTCTTGGTCCAACCCGTTCTGCAGTCAAGTATGTTAAATTGCGAATGTGATTGATGAAAGACGTGATTTTAATGTCGGTGTCTCTCGGAAGCATGTGCTGTAGCTCCTCGGGAGCTGACTTGGTCGTTTGATTAATGGTGACCTCATCCACCACCATGGACATTTGCGACCGTTCGCCAGAAAAACGCCAGCCAACTATTCCCTCGTCATCAGCCAGACCGATTTCAAACGCGAACCTGCCATACACCTTGTCGACCACATCGGCGACCGCCCCAAGCTTGATTGAATCACCATTCAGCACAAGCCTCGTCGACCATTCATGGTTTCTCATCGTTTGATGCAAAAGCACCAGCCCTTGCAAAACGCTTGATTTTCCGGAGGCATTTGCACCTGACAAAAGGGTCAGGTCTGCTATAGGCAGTTTGAGCGTTTCGAAACACTTAAAATGCTGAAGACGAATTGTCCTAAGCATTCAAAATCTCCGCTACCAAGTTGTTTACGTATGCAAATCTATCCCTAACGCGATTAACCTGACTTGTACCAAGTGTCACAGAGGCGTGAAAATCTTCATCAATTAGAAGATCAGCAAATCTGGTTTTTATTTTTTCTTTCTTTGCTTCGACGATGCTTTCCGGCACCTTTGACAAACTTGTAGACATAACGTCCCAGATAGATGCGTTGAAAACACTCCTGGCTGCCTCGTCGGAATAATATTTCCTGAAAGCGTGCCTGCCGAAAATAATTAAATTATTTCTTAGTCCTGCCCTAAATTCGATAGATAGGTTCTCTAATTCTTGTGGAGAAAGCCTATTCATTTTCTCTAAGGCACTAGCAAGAAAGGCGTCCATATCGCCCCTATAACTGACAAGCGGCAAAAGTTGAAAGGCGCAGAAGCGATTAACCATTTCACGATCACGCATCGTGTCGGAACGTAAACTCCTACCTGTTGCTGTTAGGAAAATGTCTGTTTTGGATTCATCCTTCAGGAATTTTGTGGCCCCTCCCATAAACAAACAGTTGCGCATTTGCTGGCGGGTCAGCGGCACACCACTGTTTACGCGTTCGAAGATATCTAGCAACGCCTTAGGGGGGACTTTCGCGTCGATGATATAGAGGATTAACGGGCAGTCCTCGACTCGGTTTTGGAGCTTAGGCGACAAATCACTGAAAAATTTTCCGTGCAATTCATCATGTTCCGGAAGTCTCAAACGGTGGTTGTTCTTAACGAAACGCTGGAATGTCGACAGGCGCTGTAATCCATCGACAACCACCATCTTACCAACACTATTCTCTGCGAGATAAAAGACGGGCAATGGGATGCGCATCAATACGGATTCTATAAGCTTGCTTTGTTTGTCGTCGGGCCAAATGAAATCCCTCTGAAAGTCAGGATCCATCTGGAAAACCCCTTGATCGATTCTTCGCAACACCTCATGCACGGTTCGGGGTTCATTTCGAATCAGCATCGTATCAATAGGATAGTCAGCCCAAGACGTATCCTCGTCCACATCGAGACCTTCGATCTCATTATCTTTGTCGTTTTCGTTAGGCTGCGAATTCATCAGCACCTCACGTTGAAAAATTAAGCAAGCCCCATGATATTCATATTGGGAAAGGGTGTTCAACTTAGCGCGAAGAACACCTTAAAGGCTGAATAATTACGTATTGGCTATTCCAGCGAACACATGGTGTATCTCTTACTGTTTTCAAATCCCCAATCCTCTTGGGGCTTATCCAATACCTAGAAGTAGTGTTACCACGCCGTGTGGGTTATGTGCAGCCTCAAAATCCGCATCTGCATCAGGCACATACCTTATAATTGCCTACACACATTCAATGCGATAGCAGAATTATCATGGGGTATATCCCACAATAATAGAACAGTTTGATTTACAGCACAGCTCTTCTGATATGGCGTTGGCCTATACAATTTTCCGAAGAGCGCATTCCTGGGGCCGTTGGTAACAATTCAGGAGCCCCCCCATTTTACTTGACTAGAAAAGAAATTGATCCAGGCAGTGTACCCTGGATATTCCCCAACAAGTTCATAGAACATGCCATCATATCCCTGTTTGAGAAGGGCTTTGCGTAGAACCCTGAATGCCCGGACGTGGTTGAGGCCACGTTCAACATCATCATTCTCATACTTTCCACAAAGTCTTTTGATCTTGCGGTAGGTCATAAAGCTTAAATGGCCATTCGCACGGCACATATCCGCTAGATGATCAGCGGTATGGTTGTCGTTGCAATCCCATACCTCCAGCGGATTTTTGATGCGAAGATAGACGGGATAAATATGCCCTGAAGTAATTCCTTGATTCAAAAAAGCCCCGTCTGTTTGCGAAAATGTGCGAAATGCATCTGGATCAAACCATGTAAACGTTGCCATCCCCAAGTTCCGCCGGGACAATTGCACACCGGCATTGGCAACGAGGGAAACGGAAAAGTGCGTAAATGGCCGGAAACTACTTATAGTGTGGCATGTGCCGTGAAACTGCATTAATGGCTTATCTGGCGTCGTTTCGAAAACTTGTGATCCTTTAAACCATTCAGCAAGCGGTGCATGACGAAGCGCGAACAATTCACTAACGATTTTTTTTCTTCGAGACCGAAACATCTGCCACCAGCACTGTCATTACATCTGTAAGGTCATAATTTTCCAGACACGAATCTGCTCTCAACCTTCTCCGCCTGACCGAGCAAGCACAGCGTGGTGAGGATTTCTTCGACTTTCTTTTCTGCGCGCTTGCCTTGGGCGAAGCGGCGCGATAGGTCGGCGGCGGTGATGGCGGTGCTTTGGGATTCCAGCACGGCGCGGATGGCGGCGACTTGTTCGGGCAGCTTGGTCGGCAGCTTGGGCTTGGCCGCACCTTCTTCGGGCAAAGCCAGATCGGCTTCGATCTGCTGGGCTTTCTTGGCGGAGGTGGCTTCCTTGGGGGCTTGGAATTCGGGGCGCAGCCACCGCACCTTGCCCTCAGCCTCTTCCGCCGCGCGTTCATGGTTAAGCGCCACCAGCCGTTCAAGAATGGCCTCGTCGCTCAAATCAGCGGGCCAGCCATAAGCTTCGGCCACCGCAACGTCCAATTCATCGTGAATTTGTTTCAGCACACCAATAAGGCCCGCGTCATAGACATCCTTATCGGCATCGGTGAGCACGGCTTTCGCGCGCACCTTTTCCAACACGTTATACATGCCGGTCATGGTGAGCTGCTTGTGCTCGGCTATTACGGCCTTGCGGTGCGCATCCAACCGATCGCCCAAATCGCGAATGTGTGCCAGCTGCTTGTCGCTGGCGTCGGGGAAGGGGAAGGGGTCGAAGCATCGCGTTGTAT
>JADGBG010000147.1 GCA_015231605.1 Alphaproteobacteria bacterium
GGGCGGCGCTGTGATCCCGATGTCGGTCATGACGGCGGTGCTGGGCTTCATGCTGGCCTACGTGGTGGTCACGGGTCTGTCGTTGCCGGGGGGCGTGTGGCTGACCCTGATGGGCGGCTTCGTGTTCGGTGGCTGGACGGCGGGAAGTTATGTGGTGGTGGGTGCCACCGTCGGCGCGACCCTGATTTTCCTGGGCGCGCGCTATGCCTTCGCAGACTTGTTCTACGCCCGCGCCGGATCGCACTTGGCGCGGATGGAGGACGGATTTCGCGAGAACGCCTTCAGCTATCTTCTGGTGCTGCGCCTGATCCCGCTGTTTCCGTTCTGGCTGGTGAACTTGGTTCCGGCTCTTTTGGACGTGCGGCTTTCGACCTACGTTGCGGCGACCTTCATCGGCATCATCCCCGGCACCTTCGTCTACGCCCACGCGGGCGCGGGACTGGGTGCGGTGTTTGAAACCGGCGAACACCCGGACCTGGGGATAATTTTCCAGCCCCAGATCCTGGGGCCGCTGGCCGGGCTGGCCGCCCTGTCGTTGCTGCCGATTCTCTACAAAAGGGTGAAATCGCGGAACGCGCCATGACACGGGATGTTTCATGCGATCTGTGCGTTATCGGCGCCGGATCGGGGGGGTTGAGCGTCGCGGCGGGCGCGGCGCAAATGGGCGCGGACGTGGTTCTGATCGAGCGGGCCGAGATGGGCGGAGAATGCCTGAACACCGGCTGCGTGCCATCCAAGGCGTTGCTGGCCGCCGCCCACGCCGCCCAGGACGCCCGCCGGGCGGACCGCTTCGGCGTTCATGCCGGGACCGTCTCGATCGACGGGGCGGAGGTGTTCCGCCGGGTTCATGAGACCGTCGCCGCCATCGCGCCCCACGATTCCCAGGACCGCTTCGAAGGCCTGGGCGTGCGGGTGATTCGCGCCGCCGCCCGCTTCACCGGTCCCGACACCGTCGTGGCGGGCGATTGGACCGTCCGCGCGAAACGCTTTGTCGTCGCCACCGGATCGCGCCCCGCCGTTCCGGCCGTGCCGGGGCTCGACGCCGCAGACGTGTTGACCAACGAGACCGTGTTCAAGCTGACCGATATCCCCGGCCACCTGATCGTCATCGGCGGCGGTCCCGTGGGCTGTGAAATGGCCCAGGCGTTCCGGGGCCTGGGCGCCAAGGTCACCGTTCTGGAACTGGGGACGATCCTGTCCCGGGACGATCCGCAATTGGTGCGCGTGGTGCGCAACCGCCTGCTGGAAGACGGCGTCGCCCTGCACGAAGGCGTGCGCGTCGACGCCGCCCGCAAGACCTCCGGGGGCGTCGAAATCGACGCCCGGGACGAAGACGGCCGGGTTCATGCCGTGCGGGGCACGCACGTTTTGGCGGCGGCGGGACGTTCGCCCAACCTGGACGGGCTGGGATTGGAACACGCCCGCATCGATTACGGCCCCGGCGGCATCGACGTGGACGCCCGCATGCGCACCACCAACCGGCGCGCATTCGCCATCGGCGACGTGGCGGCGGGACAGCCGCGCTTCACCCACGCCGCCGGACATCACGCCGGCATCGTGATCCGCAACGTCCTGTTCAAATGGCCCGCGCGGGCGGACCGCGCCGTCATGCCGTGGGTCACCTACACCCGGCCCGAACTGGCCCAGGCGGGCTTGACCGAGGCCCAGGCGCGCCAGCGGTTCGGCGACGCCATCCGCGTGCTGACGGCGGAGTTCCGGGACAACGACCGGGCGCTGGCGGAACGTGATACCGAGGGCATGATCAAGGTGATCGTCGGCAATCGGGGCAATATCTTGGGGGCCGGCATCGCCGGACCGCGCGCGGGCGAACTGATCCAGCCCTGGGTTCTGGCCCTGGAAAACGGCTTGAAGATCGGCGCGATGGCCTCCACCATTGCGCCTTACCCGAGCCTGTCTGAGATCAACAAGCGCGCGGCGGGCGGGTTCTTCACGCCCAAACTGTTCAGCGAACGCACGCGCCGCATCGTCCGTTTCCTGATGAAATTCACTTAAGGGTCCTCCGCTCATGGAAGATAAGAAAAAGAGCAACACCCACCGCGCCACCGTCTCTCTGGTCACCACCTGGGCCTTCGTCATTTCCGGCGTCACCGGTCTGGTGCTTTTCATCACGCCCCAGGGGCGCGTCGCGTCCTGGGTGGACTGGGAGTTGACGGGCCTGACCAAGGATGGCTGGGTCGAGATGCACACCATCTTCTCGCTGCTCTTCCTCGTCATCGGCGTGTGGCATCTGATCCTGAACTGGAAGCCGTTCAAGAGCTACTTCGCGAATCGCGTGGCGGAGGGGCTTCGCATATCGAAAGCGTTGGTCGGCTCGCTCGCCGTCACGGCGGTATTTTTCGCGTTGACCCTGTACCAACTGCCTCCGGTAAGCTGGGTCTTCATGCTGTCCGGCATCGTCAAGGACGGCTGGATCGCCTCGCCCGAATACGAACCGCCCTTCGGCCACGCCGAGGAACTGTCCCTGGCGGGCTTCTCCAAACGCCAGTTCATCGACACGGACGCGGCGGCGGAGGCGCTCCGCGCGGCCGGCTTCGACGTGCCGGACAAACGCATGACCCTCAGGGACATCGCGCGGCGCAACGCCACCACGCCGATGGCGCTGTATCGGGTGATCCGCCCGCTGGAACGCCGCCCGGCGCTTCAGGCCCGCTACACCCCCGAAGGCGTCGAGGCCGAATTCGCAGGCATGGGCCTGGGGCAGAAAACCGTCACCCAATTGGCCGAGATGCTGGACATGCACGCCACCGCGCTCCAAGCCAAATTGGCGGCGGCGGGCATCCGCACCCAACCGGAACACAAGCTCAAGGCGTTGGCCGACGACCACGGCCTAAAGCCGATCGACATTCTCAAGATCGTCCTGGTGGATGGATACAAGCCATGAACGCCGACGTCTCCGGCGCGCCGAAATCGTGGGATCCGGCGCATTACCTGAAATATGCCGGGCAGCGTATCCGCCCGGCCCTGGATCTCTTGGCGCGCATTCCGTTGGACGAGGCCCGCACGATCGCCGATCTCGGCTGCGGACCCGGAAACGTGGTCGAGCATCTGGCCCGCGCCTTTCCCGGCGCGGCGATCACCGGCGTGGACAATTCCGCGCAGATGCTGAACGCCGCACGGTCCGAACACGGCGACGCCGCCACCTGGGTGCAGATGGACGCGGCCCGGTGGGAACCCGACGCGCCGCAGGATCTGATTTTCGCCAACGCATCCCTGCAATGGCTGGACCGTCACGAAATCCTGTTTCCCCGCCTGATGGGATTTTTGCGGCCCGGGGGCGTGCTGGCGGTGCAGATGCCCGACCAGTTCGCCGAACCGTCGCACGTGGAAATGCGCGCGGTGGCGACGGAAGGACCGTGGGCGGCGACGCTCAAGTCTCTGCTCCGCCCCGCCCCGGTGGCGCGCCCCGAAGACTATTACGACTGGCTTTCCCCCCGGGCCGCGTCCCTCGACATCTGGCGGACGGCCTACACCCAGGTGATGGAAGGTAACGATCCTGTGCTGGACTGGATCGGGGCCAGCGCCATGAAGCCGCTGCGCGAGGCTTTGCCCGCAGACCAGAAAGGCCCGTTCCGCGATGCGCTGGCCGAACGGCTGCGCCGGGCCTACCCGCGCCGCGCGGATGGAACCACCTTGTTCGCTTTCAAGCGCCTGTTCATCATCGCCGTCAGTCTATGACCAGCCCGTGCGCCGGCATCAGTTCGCGCAGCACGTACGTGCGGTGCACGGCGGCGGCCTGGTAGAAGCGGAACACCGGCACGCTCAACGCCTTGCCGGAATCGTCCCATTTCGCCAGGACCTTGCACTGCTTGTGCCAGTCTTTTTCGTCGTAGCCCGGAATGTATTCTCCCTTGCCGGCGATGACCCGGCCTTTTTTCACGGCCTCCCGCCAGGCCTCGATACGGCCGTCGCAATCGGCTTGAACGGCGAGGACGTCCTTGACCGCCCCCTCGATCGTCGAGAATTTCCTGCCCGCCGCATCCTTTAAGTCGGGTCGTGCGGCGGCGAAGCGCGAAAACATGTCGTGCAGCGCCGCGCACCCTTCCAGGAACGTCGTCCGGTTATCGCGCTTGGACAACGCGCCGCCGTCTTCGTACTTGAACGACCATTCCAGATACGGCCGGTCCGGGTACGTCGCCACCGAACCGTGCCCCAAGGCGCCCGACAGCTTCTCCACCGCATCGAGGGCGAAGGCACGGAAGTTTTCCAGCATCCCCCCATACTTGCCGTGTTCGATGAAAAATTCGTCCGCCTTTTTGCGGATGTAGGTTTCGATCTCGTCGCCGAGCCCATGAAGCTCGATGGTCGTGTTATCGACCCTGTTGCGCCGGGAACTGATGCCGGAAAATCCATAATGGGAGAACGTATCGGCATAGACATGGGCCGTCACGCCCATCAGCTCGACGGCATAGGGCTCTCCTGCCTTGGCCAGCGCGTGGGTCACCATCTCGCGCGCCATTTCGCCGTCCTTGCGGCACATCAACCGTTCCGTATAGGACGCGCCTTTGTTGCCGGGCAGGAAGTGGAACGGGACCCACACATGACGCTGGTCTTTCTCGTCGATGTTGTCCGTGTCGAAGGTATGGTGCGCCGTCGCCATCACGTCGATCCGCGCGCCGTCGCCCATGCGCACGGTCTTTTCGTTCGCGTTGTCGTCGACGTATTGGGCCGCCGTGGCGATGACGCGGGCCGTTTCCACCGTCAACCCCGCCGCCCGCGCCATGGCGTAGGTTCCGTAATAGTGCATGTCGCGTTGCATGGCCATCTCCACTAACCGTTTAAGGTGTAATGGTATGGCGATTCTCTTTTTTAGTGCAACACAAACCATTCGCAACCAAGATCACGGCAGCGGCGAAACCCCCACCAGGGCCTCGTGCCCCCACGCGATGACGGCGGCGTAAAGGGCCAGCCCCGCCACGATGGGCGTCCAGCCGGGAAAGCTGGCCGCCAAGCGCGCGCGCCCGGTAAGAACGGCCGCGAACGGCACGGACGACGTCCCCCGCGCCAACTCCGCCCACCGCGCCGCCCCCAGTTCGCGGCGCTTCTTGAAATCCAGGCTGAACGGACCGCTGAGGCCCAGCAGGGCGAACAGGCCGAACAGCGTCACGCCCGCCGTGTCGCCGTTGGGGGGGATATGCGTCACCGCCCACAGCGTCAGGGCCCACATCAACGGATGGCGCGTCACGCCGACAATGCCGGGTCGGGCCGGGTCGAACCGGCCGCCCTTCACCCCCACCGACAGGGGATTGGGGTTGGTCAAGGCCGCCGCCAGCAGGATGAAGGACACGGGCATCGCCAGCGCCGGGACCCAACGCATCCACGGATCCAGGTCCCAGAGGATGGCGACATCGGCGGCCCGGTAGGCGTCGCCCACCCACCACAGGACGGCCACGGACAGGATTGAATAGCCGGCAATGTAAGCCGCCACCCCCGTTTTCGCGACCAGCGCGCGGCGCATAGGCCCGGCCGCCACGGCGAGATGCAGACCGATGAACACGGCGAGACTGAACCACAATTGCGTCATGGGCGCAGTCTAACGCAGGGGCAAGACCCGCGCCAGAACGGGAAGTCTTTGCGTTTTGGGCCGTAAAACCCTATATCTTCCCTAAGATTTTACGGCATCCGGCGGAAACGGACCATGAGCACCCACAAACCCATCGACATCGAAGGCGCGCTGCGCAAGCTGACCGTGCCCGACATCCGCGCGCACAAGCGCCGCGATGGCGCGGCGCCTTTGGTGTGCCTCACCGCCTACACGGTGCTGACCGCGCGCCTGCTCGACGCGCACACCGACCTGCTTTTGGTGGGCGATTCGCTGGGCATGGTGCTGTACGGCCTGGACACCACCGTGGGCGTGACGCTGGACATGATGATCCTGCACGGCCAGGCGGTGATGCGCGGCGCGAAGCGGTCCTGCGTCATCGTCGACATGCCGTTCGGCACCTACCAGGAAAGCCCCCAGGTGGCGTTTCGCAACGCGGCGCGTATCCTGAAAGAGGTCGGCTGCGCGGGGGTGAAGATCGAAGGCGGCGTGGAGATGGCCGAAACCGTCAAGTTCCTGACCGAACGCG
>JADGBG010000012.1 GCA_015231605.1 Alphaproteobacteria bacterium
GGCCTTGAGGGTGGGGTTGTCGTGTTCGGCAAGCACAAGTCGTCGCATCAGATCACCTTCGCCTCGTCCGCAAGCTTTTCCACCAGTTCGGCCACGCTGGACACCATTCGCCCCGCCGGGCGGACCGCCGGTCCTTCCACGCGCAGGACGTCCAGGCGCGGCGCCGGATCGACGCCCACGTCCCCCAGGCCCAGCACGTCGATGGGCTTCTTTTTCGCCTTCATGATGTTGGGCAACGAGGCGTAACGCGGTTCGTTGAGCCGCAGATCCGCCGTCACCACGGCGGGCAGGGTCAGGTCTAGGGTTTCCAGGCCGTCGTCCACTTCGCGCACGACGCGCAGCCCGCCGTCCAGGATCTCCACGGACGACGCGAACACGCCCTGGGGCCAGCCCAGCAGCGCCGCCAGCATCTGTCCCGTCTGGTTGGAATCGTCGTCGATGGCCTGCTTGCCCAGCAGCACCAGATCGGGCTTTTCGCGCTCGCACACGGCCTTGAGCGCCTTTGCGGCAGCCAGCGGTTCCAGCTCGGCGTCGGTTTCCACCAACACCCCCCGGTCCGCGCCCATGGCCAGCGCGGTGCGCAGGGTGTCCTGCGCCTTAGACGTACCGATGGACACCGCCACCACCTCGTCCGCCTGGCCGCGTTCCTTGAGGCGCACGGCTTCCTCGACGGCGATTTCGTCGAACGGGTTCATGGACATCTTGGCGCCGGCGGTGTCGACGCCGGACCCGTCCGCCTTGACGCGGATCGCCACGTTGTAGTCCACCACCCGCTTGACCGCGGCCAAAACCTTCATGTCGATGATTCTCTTCCTGGATTCTCGTCAGCCGCGAGTTTGACACCTCGTCCCGCCCGCCGCAAGTCAGCGCGCGCGCATCCACGCCAGCATCATCAGCGCGGGCCACAGATCGCCTTCCAGAGACGCGCCCTTTTGGTGGTCGGTCCAGCGTTTGGCGATGCGCTGGCGCTCCAGCCATTGGTCCGCCAGCGGATTGTCCCCGAACACCAGTTCGTCGCCCCAGGCCTTGAGATCGCCCCGCAACCACTGACGAACGGGCACGTCGAAGCCCATCTTGGGCCGTTCGAACAGTTCCGCCGGCACATGGCGGGCCAGAAGTTTGCGCAATACGATCTTCAAGCCATGTTGGGCTGGGTCGTACAGCGCAATCGGCAACGACCACGCGAAACGCGCCAGGTCGGCGTTGAGGAACGGGGTGCGCACCTCCAGGCTGGCGGCCATGCTGGCGCGGTCGACCTTGACCAGAATGTCGTCCGGCAGATAGAGCATCGCGTCCAGCACCTGGAACCGTTTGACGTCCGGCGCGCCGGGCAGGTCGAGGGCGGGCGGGACGAACAGCTCGCGCTCCAACCGCCCGACGCCCTTCACCGGAACGCCGTCCCGCCAATAGCCGGACGCGAACTGGAAGAATTCCTCGGCCCGCCCGCTGGAACCATCGAGCAGCCGCGCCAGCATCTTGCGCCCCAGCTTGCCGGGCTTGCCGCGCAGACCGTCCAAGGCATCCAGCGCGTCCACCGGCAGCACGCCCGCAAGACCGCCCAGCGCCCGGCGCAACGCCCCGGACCGGCCACCGACGGATGCCCAGCGGCGAATTTCCCGGTCGTAACGGCCGTAGCCGCAGAACAGTTCGTCCCCCCCGTCCCCGGCGATCGCCACGGTGACGTGCTCGCGCGCCTTGGCGCACAGCAACGCGGTGGGCAATTGCGACGGGTCGGCGAAGGGTTCGTCGTACATGGACGGCAGGCGTTTGACCACGGCCAGGGCGTCGCGTTCGCTGACGATCATTTCGGTGTGGTTCGCGCCCAGGTGATCGGCGACTTGGCGGGCAAAGGGCGCTTCGTTGAAATGCTGTTCGGCAAAGCCCACGGTGAAGGTGTTCACCGCCCGGCCCGACGCCTTTTGCGCCAGGGCGACGGTGAGCGACGAATCGATGCCGCCGGACAAAAACGCGCCCAGCGCCACGTCGGATTCCAGACGCCGCGCCACCGAGGCCGTGAGCAGGCGCTCGGCCTCAATCAGTGCATCGTCGAAGGTTCCCGCGAACGGCCTGCCCATGGCGGCGCGGGCCTCGGCTTGCGGATCCCAGTACCGCCGCACCTGGACGTCTTGTCCTTTGAGCCGCAACACCCCGCCCGCCGGAAGCTTGTGGTAATGGGCGTAGATGGAGCGTTCCCCCGGAACGTAGCGATAACGGAAGAACAGCGCCAACGCAGTTTGGTCCAGGTCGTCCCGGAACCCCGGCAGGGCGCGCAGCGCCTTGAGTTCCGAGCCGAACACGAAAGCGCCCTCGGACCGGCCGTAATAGAGCGGCTTTTCCCCGAAGCGGTCGCGCGCCAGGGTCAGGCTGTCATCGCGCGTGTCCCACAGCGCGAAGGCGAACATTCCGTCGATGCGCTCCAGCGCCGCGTCCACGCCATGGCGGCGGATCAGCTCCAGCACCACTTCGGTGTCGGAATGGCCGCGCCAGGCATGCGGCTGTTCCCGGTCCAATTCGTCCCGCAGATCCCGGAAATTGTAGATTTCGCCGTTGAAGACGATGACCATGCGGCCGTCCGACGAGACCATGGGCTGGTGGCCGTTGGCGCTGAGATCCAGGATCGAAAGGCGGCGGAAGCCGAACCCGGCCCGCCCGCCCTCGGCCAGCCAGATGCCCCCGTCGTCGGGCCCCCGGTGACGGATGGTCTCAGTGGCCCGCTCCAGCGCGTCCGCGTCCGCGAACCCGCTCCCGGCCACGAAACCGACGAAACCGCACATCCGTTGAACGCCTCCTTACCCCGAAGTCGAGCCCCCGCAAAACCGTTGGCGGGACCGCACCCACAGTCTATAAACGATCCCCATGAAACGCGCCATTTATACCGTCATCGTCGACGGCTACGACCGATTGATCGAGCCGCAGGCTTTTGCGGGGTGGGACTACATCTGCTTCACCGACGGCAAGCGCGCCGGGCTGAAGGCGCGCATGGGGCTGTCGAAATGGCAGATCCGCACGCTCGACCCCGAAGGGCTCGATTCGTGGCGCCACTCCCGCCTGCCGAAAATCCTGCCGCACCGGTTTTTGGCGGATTACGACTACTCCGTCTACATCGACGGCAACGCGCGGCTGCTGACCGATCCGGCCAAACTTCTGGACGGCCTGGGCTGGCCCGACATGGCGGTGTCGGAACATCCGTTCCGCGACACGGTCTTTGAAGAAATCGCGGAGTGCATCGCCCAAAACAAGGCCCCGCGCCACCTTCTGGAACGCCAGCGCGAGGCCTACCGGGCCGCGGGTCTGCCGGACGACACGGCGCTGTTGGAAAACAACTTCCTGCTGCGCCGCCACAACGCGCCCCAGGTGATCGCTCTGATGGAGGCCTGGTGGGAACAGCTTAACACCCACAGCCACCGCGACCAGTTGAGCCTACCGTTCGTGGCGTGGAAGCTGGGCTTCGACATCCGCACGTTCGGCCAAGACCTCAAACGCACGGTGTTCGCCACCAAGGCGCATTACCGCTCGCCGTGGGCGCGGTGGAAACGGTCTTTAAAGAAGCGAATGGGTAAACTGGCCTGAGGCCGCCCGCCCGGAAGGATCGGAACGATCGATGAGCAAAGCCAAAGCCCCGCCCCCGGAACCCCGGATTGCCGTGGTCATTCCGTGCTACTGCGTGACCCGCCATATCGCCGGCGTCATCGCCGCCGTACCGGACATGGTCTGGCGGATCTACGTGGTCGACGACAAGTGTCCCGACGGCAGCGGCGCGTTCGTCGAGGACACTGTCCGCGATCCCCGCGTCCGGGTCCTCTATCACGACGCCAATCAGGGCGTCGGGGGGACAACGCTCACCGGCATGCGCCAGGCCATCGCCGACGGCGCGGACGTGATCGTCAAGATCGACGGGGACGGCCAGATGGACCCGGCGCTTCTGCCCGCTTTCGTCAGTCCAATCCTGGCCGGACAGGCGGACTGCGCCAAGGGCAACCGATTCTTCGAAATCGACAGCCTGCGCGCCATGCCGAAAATCCGTCTAATCGGGAATGCGGGCCTGTCTTTCATGGCGAAACTGTCCACGGGATATTGGCATATCTTCGACCCCAACAACGGCTACATCGCCCTGCATGCCAAGGTCGCGGCCCTGCTGCCGTTTGACAAGATCGCCAAGGGATACTTTTTCGAGAGCGACTTGTTGTTTCGCCTCAACACCATCCAGGCGGTGGTGACGGAAGTGCCGATGGCCGCCGTTTATGGCGACGAGGTCAGCAACCTCAACGTAGGGCGAGAGACGCTCACGTTTGCGGCAGGACATGCCCGGAATTTTTTCAAGCGCCTGTTTTATAACTATTATCTGAGAAACTTCTCAGTGGCGTCCCTGGAAATCGTCGTCGCCGCCGTCGGCCTGGCGTTCGGCGTCGGCTATGGCGGCGTGATGTGGCGTCAATCCATCGTCAGCGGCGGAGCCGCGGCGTCGGGTGTCGTCATGTTGGCGGCGTTGCCGGTGATCGTCGGCATGCAGTCGCTATTCGCGTTTCTCAACCACGACATCAACAGCGTGCCGTCCACCCCGCTCCACACGCGGTTGCAAAACTGGCCGGGAACCCCGCCCAAGAAGGATGAGCGATGACGCCTGATCCCCAATCTCCGACGCGCCGGCCATCCGCGCGGGAAACCTGGGTCGCGGCCCTGGTCTGCATTCTGGTGACGGGCGCGGCGTTCCTTCTCAAGCAATCTCCGCGTCCGCCCTTCGCCGACGAATTCGCCTATCTGGCCCATGGATACAGCCTGTTCGCTCACGGGGTGTTCGGATACCTGGTCGATCCCGCCATCGCGCCGCAGTCCGAGATGTTCTTTTTGCCGCTTTATCCGGCATTTCTATCCCTGCTCATGTCCCTCGACCAGACCTTTGCGTCGAGCGTCCAGTGCATCCTCTCCAACATGAACACGGACGGCCCTCTGCACGCCGACCCCGGATGCGCGCCCCAATACGGTCTCGCCATTCCGGTCCAGGTCCTTCTTGCCGGACTGACGTTGTTTTTCGTGTGGGGCACGGCGCGCCGATTGAGCGGCTCGGCCAAAGTCGCCGCCCTCGCGGCGATCCTGGCGCTCCTCACCAAGTCCTACATCCATTACGCCAACCAGTTCCTCACCGAGGTGCTGACCCTGCCGCTGGCCGCCGCGCTGGGCTGGGCGATGATCGCCGCTTGGCAGGATCGAAGTCTCAAGGCCGCCGCCCTGAGCGGCTTGCTGTTCGGGCTTGTGACGCTCAACCGGGCCGGATGGAGTTACGCCGTCCTGGTGATCGCGCCGGTGTTCCTGTGGATGGGGATCCGCCTGTGGCGCGAACGCGGCCCGCGTGCCTTCCTCCCCGCCGTGATGTTCCTCGGGGTTTCGGCGGCCGTGGTGGCGCCGTGGCTGGCGCGCAACGCGGCGCTGTTCGACAAGCCGGCCCTGACCAGCGGCTACGACGACATGATCCTGGTCCAACGCCTGTCGTACAACCGCATGACGCCCGATGAATTGGCGGCGTCTTTCGTTTATTGGCTGCCGGATTTCGGGGACGCTCTCGCCGCCAAACTGTTTCCCAAGGAAAGCTACGCGCGTCTGGATTTCGGGGAACCGGGCGGCTTCTATTCCGGCGCGCTGGAAACCTACAAGGCGGAGGTGGACGCAAAACGCGGCGCCCAGCCCCGGTTCGCGTATCTGATCGAGCACGAACTTCTGGGCAACCTGGACAAACACGTGGCCGTCACCTTCGCCATGGTGTGGCGGGGCATGTTCGTCGGCAAGGTTTGGGGTCTGGTGGCCTGGGCGATGTTCCTGCCGCTTCTGGTCTGGGCGGCGGTCCGAGGATGGGGCGCGCTCGTCGTGCTGGCCCTGCCTCCGGTGTTCCTGTTGGGCCTGAACGCCTTCGTTTCCGTCAGCATCCCGCGCTACAACCTCGCCCTGATCCCCGTGCTGTCCTTTTCGGCGGCCCATGTCTTGAGCCTGGGCGCGGCGTGGGCAAGGGCGCGTTGGCGGGGCGCTAGGGCTTGACCGCCACCAGGGACCATAGGGTGCCATTGGTGTTGACGAGGCGCCGCGTCCGCAGTCCGGCCGAGGCCGACAGCCCTTCCACCTCCGCCTTGCGAAAATGATACGACACCGGGGCGTGGAGCAGATCGAAAATCGACAGCCACAACACGGAAAAGGGAAACTCGCTCCAAAAGCGCATGTGCTCGAACAACGGCAGGCGGCACCCCACGCCCGGCGCAAACCGACCCAGCGGCGCGTACAGACCGCGCGTCAGGGCGAACACGGCCAACGCCAAGGGCAGGGCCAGGACACGCTGTCCCTTCAGCGGTAGCCGGTGGATCAGTTGTTTCGACGGCTCGACCATGTGGGTCATGATCGCGTTGTTTTCCCAACTGTAGACGCAGATGATCACTTGCCCGCCGGACCGGGCCTTGGCGGCCAATTCCTGAAAGGCGTCGACATGGTTGGGAATGTGCTGCAAGGCGTGATCGCAAATCGCGATGTCCGCCACCCCGGGCCCAAGCGGCAAATGGCAGGCGTCGCTGCGCAACAAGATCAGTTTGTCGTCGGCTCCGGGAACGTTCTTTCGGATCTTGTAGATCTCGACGCCGATTTCATTGACCATCACCTCCGCCGCGCCGGCGTCCACGACATGACGGGCTTCGCGCCCAAGCCCGCCGCAGGTGACCAGGACCTTCTTGCCCAAGACCTCTTGCGGTTCGATTTGGACGAAGTTCCAAAAGGCCTTGGCGGAAAGCAGTCCGGGACCGGCGAAGTCCTCGGCGCGCCAATCGTCGGCCAGGACGTCCCACTGATAGGCCCAGTTGTCGGCGACGCTTTTCTGCGCGGCGTGCCATTGGGCTTTCCCGCCCCCCCTGGAGACGAGACAATCGTTCCACCCTTTGGCGGTGATGAAATCGACTTCGCGCTGGGACAGGTAATCCAGGACGACGTCGTCGCGGAAACACACCGCCACGGTGTCGATGATCGGATAGGACCGCCCGCAGTCCTGGCAAACCAGGCGGCCGCAATCGACCACGTCTCCGACGAAGACGGCATTGACCAATTTCAGCGCGCCGGTACAATCCACGCACCGCAACAACGGGATGTGTTCGGCCTTCATCGTTTTCTCCGGCCGATTTCAGCCATTCACCGCGTCCTCGCGCCCGGCCAGAACGATCGCCGACAAAATGAGAAACGTCAGCTGCCACCACACGGCCCAGATCGAAAAACTGAACAAGGCGCTGGCCCAGAACCCGGCCATCAGCAACGCGGCGGCGAAGCGCGCCTCGTCGCCAGTGGCGAGGAAGCGTCTTGCGAGCGTCCAAAACAGAACGCCCAACGCCGCCACCATCGGCGCAAAACCGAGCAGCCCCGTTTCGGCAAGAATTTCGAACGCCCAGTTGTGGGGATGGGAGGGCATCACATGAGAGGTGCTCTCCAACCCCGGCACCGGCTGATTGGCGCCGGGAAGATTGTTGAGCTGGTCGATGCCGTTCCCCACCCAGGGATGATCGAGAAAGCGGTCAAAGGCGAATTTCCAAATGTACTGACGGTGGGGATCGACAATCCATTCCGGAACATACGGCCCCCTCGTCGTATAAGTGATGCCCTGCGTCCGCACGGCCTCTTCCATCTCATCGACCCAGGCCATTTCCTTGGCGTGCACCCACGCCATGCCGCCCACGACACTCAACACCACGAAAACGCTGAGAACCTTTCCGTAAACGTGCCTGGTCAGAAGCAGCAGCACGGATGCAACCGCCCCCATGGCAAGCAGACCGGCAATGGCGGACCGGTTATAGGTCAGCAGCATCACGGCCATGGCCAAGGGCGCGAAAGCATGGCCCATCCATCGCCAGCGACCGCCCAGACGGCGGCCAGCCCACACCACGACCGGCAGCATGCACATGACGGCGACGGCGAAGGCCTTGAAGGCGAATACCGGACGCTCGACTTCGATCGCTCTGAACTTCATGGCCGACAGCACCCCGGGCACCCCGACAAGCGACAGCACGGTCAGGCCCGCGAGCCCCACGGCAAGAACGACCAGGGATTTCAACGCCAACCGGTGCGCCTGTTCATGGGGACGCAGCGCCGCCCACACCAACACGATCGACGCCACGAACAACGCCGTGCGTCCGCCGATTTTCAGCGACCCCCTCGGATCGAATGAAAACGGCACCGTCACCGCCCATGCCGCGAACACACCGCCAACCAGGACCCCCATGCGCGAGGTCACGGCCGAAACGACATGGTCACGGGCTTCCCGGCTGAACGCCAGAACGACGAGAGCGCAGAGCAAGGCCAGGGCAAGGGCCCCTTGCATCGGGGCGACCCCGATTGCGCGCAACGGCGCCGCGCCCCCCACCGACACGGCCAGCAAGGCGAGCGCATAACCAGAACGTGCGGAAGACAAGCGTAAATTCATGGACGGGCGAAAGTATCGAAAGGTGGTTTTCGTCACCAAAATCGGCAATTTTGGCATTATAACGATTTACCTCCCTTCGGCTATGTCTAAGTGCGGGTCGATTCACGCCTTGATCGCCGCCGCCGAAGATGAGACATAACGGCAATTTCCTATCGTTCTCGTCGCTCCTTTTTTCGTTTTGGTCTACTCCATGGCTTATGATCCGTCGTTTATGAACTACGCCTCCAAGATCAATGCGTATTCCGCCCACGTGGTGACGAAACTCGTCAGCGACGTGTTCCGGCCCAAAAGCGTCGTGGATTTCGGCTGCGCGCTCGGCGGATGGCTGATGGCCTGGAAAAACAACGGGGTCGAAACGGTGCAAGGAATCGACGGCGACTATGTCGATCTGAACGCGCTGCTGATCGAACGCGGTGAATTCCTGCCCGCGGATTTGAGCCGCCCCGTGAAACTTCCGGAATGCTATGACGTCGCGCAGAGCGTCGAAGTCGCCGAGCATCTGCCACGAGCGTCGGCGCGGGTGCTTGTCGAAGGCCTGTGCACGCGCGCGCCGGTCGTTCTGTTTTCCGCAGCCCCACCAGGGCAGGGAGGGCGCGGCCACGTCAACGAACAGCCCTATGAATACTGGCGCGACCTGTTTGCCGAACAGGGCTTCTCCCTCTATGACTGGGTGCGTCCGCAAATCCGTGGCGACCACGGCATCCAACCCTGGTACCGCTATAATCTATTGCTGTTCATCCGTGACGGTTTCGATGTTCCCGAAGCCGTCCGCGCCACCCGCGTACCCGTCAGCGGTCCGGTTCCCGACGTGTCCCCGCCACTGTTCCGGATCCGCAAGGCGATGGTCAACCTGATCCCGGGAAAGGCGCAGGACATCATCAGCATTGTCCTGGCCCGATTGCACGGCTAGGGCTATTTTTTTCCGGACTTCAGAAAGGGCAGCCGCCGTTTGAGCGCGTCGCCGATGCGGTGTTCGAATACGGTTTCCGCGATGTCGCCGCGTTTCCAGTTCCGAAATGTTCTGAGAATCCGTTTCGGATACAGGACGTAGCTCAAGAAATAGCAGCTGAGAATCAACAGCAACCGGTACACCGAAAGCTCGCGCGGCCCCATGTGTTCGTTGAAGGTCAGCGGGTTTAGGCTGAAATAATCGCTGTTGAGCGAAGTCAGCGCGAGGAAATACTTGTCGTTCACCTGCAACGCGCCGGACGCCTTCAGGGTCTGGAATATTTCGGAGCCGGGGTAGGGGGAAAAGATGTTGCTGGACACCTCGTCGACGCCCTTGGCCGCCATTTTCAGACCGAACCACGCCGTTTTCAACACGTCCAAGCGCGTTTCTCCCGGAAATCCGATGATCAGGTTGATCCGCAGCACCAAACCCTGGCGGCGCGCCTCCATCACGGATTTCTCCAGATGCGGCAGCTTGACCTGTTTCTTGATGGCCTTCAACACGCGATCCGACCCGCTTTCCGGGGCGTAAACGAGATAATGACACCCCGTCTTTTTGATCAGCGACAGGGTTTCCTCATCCAGGATTTCGCTACGCGTGCCTTGCGGAACAGACCATTTGAGATCGATCCCCTCTTCCAACAGACGCTGCCCGAATTCGAGGATCCATTTTTTCTTGGTGATGGCCGTCAAGTCGTACAACTGAACGCTGGTGATGGCGTACTTGTCGACATACGCCTTGATTTCCCGGATCACGTCCTCGACACCGCGCAGCACGTAGCGGGTGGTCCACATGTTGGGCGAGGAGCAAAAGGCGCACTGGAACGGACACCCCCGGGAAATGGTCATCGGCATGTCGCGATCGGTCAGCACCCCCGCGGAACACCGGTCGGCCCAGAATTTTTCCAGATACCCTTCCGGCCAATGGGGCCAGGGCAGGGTGTCGGCGTCGCGCACCCGCGTCAGGGGCGAGGTTTGGCGAAACGCCCCCTCGTCGTCCAGGAACGCCACGCCGTCGACGGCTTCCAACGCGCTGCCAAGGCGCAGGGCCTCCAAGGTGTCGCACAGGATACGTTCGCCCTCGCCGCGCACGATCACGTCCAATCCCGGACAGTCGCGGAGCGAAAATTCCGTCAACGCGGTGACGTGCTCCCCACCCGCGATGACCAGGGCACCGGGAAAACGCGCACGCAACTTTGTGACCAGTTCGCGCGTGACGGGCCATTCTCCGGAAAACATGGCGTTGACGGCGATCACGCCGGTGTGCGTGGGAACGCGCGAAACGATTTCGTCCAACGTCAGTCCCTGGCACTGGTATCCGGGAAACGCGTCGAGGGGATGGAAACGGCCCAGGCCTTCGTATATGGCGTCCACCCAGGAAAAAGGATAGCCGGCTTGGTGGATCGCGGAGGACAGGTAAGCCAGGGAAATCGCCGGCACCGGCTCGTTGTTGACGGAGCCGAGGCTGGCGACGATCGGACCGCGAATGAACGTGACGTGGGGAAAAGCCCCCTGCCCTATCCATTCCACATGCAGCAACGATTTCAGTTTGCCCAAAACTCTGCCTCGACTATTGTCTGTGCTCATGTCCGCGGCCCACGCAGGGGGCCGTCGGACGGCACGGATTGTATAAAGCTTCCCGGGCGAAAACGATAGGGCACGATGCGCATGCGGGACAATTTATCGCCGTATTCCCCACACCAAATCGCCCTGAGCATCGGCGTCTTGGTGGTGGTCGTCGTCAAAATCCTGTTGATCTGGCGCTACGCGCCGATGGCGATCGGGGACAACCAGGGCTACATCGATGCCGCCGCCGAGATTCTTTCGAGCAGCGCATGGCTGCATGACGCCGGGGTCGACGACAGCCCATATCCGCCCACGCTGTGGCGTCCTATCGGCTACTCCCTGATCGTCGCAGCCGCCAAGGCGGTGTTCGCCGATCATTGGTCGGTCGCGCTCGGCGTCCTGCAATCCACGCTCAGCCTGGTCACCGGGTTGTTTTTGTACCGGCTGTGTCTTCGGGCCAAACTGCACCCATACGCGGCGCTGGCCGTCTTCGTGCTGTATGAATGGTCCGCCCCCATGTCGACGGACGTTTTGATCATGGAGGACGCCCTCACCGGCGTCCTGGGCATGGCGGCCCTACTGGCGTTGCTGTTCCCCATCGTGGACAACCGAATTCCCGATGTTGGCCGGTTCGCCTTCGCCGGGTGCGTCACGGGCCTGGCCTTCTTCCTGCGCGATGTCTATCATTTCGTCATGCCCATTCTAGCGGTTCTGACCCTGATCGCGGTCGGCAGGGTCCGCGGGTGGAAAGCGGGCGCGTCGTCCGCCGCCGTTTTGATCGCACCCGTCCTGATCGCGTCGGCGTTGCTGCAGGGCTGGAATCTGCACCGCGCCGGCGCCCCCGTCACCGCGACCGCCGGGCAAAGCGCGTACCTGTTCGGAATGTTGCGCGCGGCGCGCTTTGACGACACCATCCTGTCCGGCGACGACGTCTTCCTGAAAACCGTTCGCCAGCACAACACGACGTATCAATATACGGACGTGGGCAAAATCACCATTGCCCTCTATGAAGAGCACGGCATGAATTCCATCGCGCAGTTGCGCGCCGCCAGCACGCTGTTTTGGCGCACCTTATTCACCAAACCGCTGCCCATGATCCGCGCCGCCCTGCACCGGGTGCGCCCGGTCCAGCAAGGCACGCTGTTTGCCGGACCCGTCACCCGCATCGATGATTTGGACTGGTGGGCCAACGCCGCCAACGCCGAAAAATTCTATAATCAGGGCTGGCGGGCCAAGGCCCAGAAGTTCCGCGAAACCCTCAATCCGGCGGACCTGACGCCGGAAGTCTTTTTGCATTTGTCCCTGCGCACGGTGCTGCGCGCCGTTGGCGTCGCCCTGTTGGCGGTCTTTTTGATCGGCGCGCCCTGGCTATGGCTGAAACGACGGGCCGAATTGGGCGGTCCGGCGCATTTCGTCATGACGACATGGGGGCTCTATGTCCTGTGGGTTTGCATGTACATCCCGGTCAGTTTCGAAGTGCGCTACCTTTCGCCGTTCGTCGGCCCCGTGCTGGTCGCGCTGGCCATCCTCGTACAGCATCGCGAGGCTTGGCTTCCGGCCCGTCTCAACGCGCTGTTCCATTTTCGCTTTCGTCGATCGTCGGCAGGCTGACGGCCTTGGGCCCCAGGTGCAGCATCACCTTGGACATCACGCCGATGATCAGGATTGCCCCCAATTCCACCGCATGCATGGCCACGGCGGCGACGAGCGCTTCGTCCTCGCCCCGTCCGTGTTGCACCAGAAACAGCACCACGGCGGCTTCGTAAAGTCCGAGGTTGCCGGGCGTCACCGGAAACAAACTGGCGAGGACGATCATCACCATCACCGTGGGGCCGGCCACCCATGTCAGTTCCGGAAAGAACGAGGCCAGAAACAGGGAGTATCCGCACGCCGCGGCACCCCAGATCAGTATGGTCAGAAGCGCCTGAACCAGGAATTCACGGCCCTCGCGGATCGCCGCCACGCCCCGCGACATCAATGCCAGCCGCGTCAGAAACCCGCTGTTGGCGCGCTCCGCCCACTGTTCAATCCAGCCATGCCAAGGCCTGATGAACACCATCATGGCGCCATAGCCGACCATCCCCGCGAGCAACACCGCCGTGGCGGTGAACCGCATCCCCTGGGCCAACTGCGGTTGCGCCGCAACGACCAGGGCCGCCGCCAACAACACCAAGGCAAGATCGTTGATCCGTTCCAGAACCTGAGCCCCCAGCGCCCCAAATCCCGGCCCGCCTTGGCGCTTGACCCATATCGGGCGGATGGATTCCCCCAACCGATACGGCAAAAACGCCGCCAAGAAAAACGACCAGCCGTAGACGCCCACCGCGACGGGCGTGGAAAGCGGAAAGAACTGCGTCATCAGGCGGCGCCAACGCAAGCTTCGCAATATCGTGGCCATCACCATGCAAACGAAGAAAGCGAAAACCGCATCAAGGTGCTCGGGGTTGAACGCCACCGCCCATTGATCCAGGCGCGGCCACTGATCCCACGCATACACGAATGCGGTCACCGTCAACGCCAGCAGAACGGCGGACAAGAACAAACCCAGGTGACGCCTGGAAGGTAATGAAGGCTTCATTGCGCAACGCCATCCATGAAAGAGGCCGACAGTGACGGGAGAGGCGGTCCGCTCAACGTGTACGCCGCTTCAAACCGCAAAAAATACTGAGAGATCATGCCGAAAATGTTAAACCCTTTCCCTCGGACCGGACCCGGGACATGGCAGGATACGTTTTATGCACAATCGCCCCAATAAAAAGATCGTTTTCTGGTTCGTCCTGTCCCTGATCCCCGTGGTGTTCTGCCTGGCCGTGCTGGAAGGCTGGTACGCCTATGGCAAATGGACCTTCACGTCCCACTTCTGCTCCCGGTTTTCTCAGCTCGACGATGAAATCGGCTGGACGCACAAACCCAACGTCAGCAGTTGCATGGGAACGCACGGAAAGTTCATTCGCAGCCACGTATACCACGAAAGCCCCGTGTTTACCGACGTGAATGGGTTTCGAAGCGCCGAGCCCGGCGGAGAAAGCGCCAAAAACGCGGTGATGTTCATCGGCGATTCCCATACCTTCGGCTACATGGTGCCCTATGAGGATTCCTTCCCCGGCTGGTACGGCAGGCTGACCGGCCAACCGGTGGTCAATCTCGCCAGCCCAGCATACAGCAGCGCCCAAGCCATCCTCATGGCGCGGCGATGGGTCGATGAACTGGCGCCCAAGGCGCTGGTTTATTTCGACATGGGGTTTTGGGAACGCGGGGTCTGCACCGGTTCGGCGCGCCCCACGGCGATCCTGAAACCCTGTTATTGGGTGCGCCCCGGCCAGGAAACGGAACTGATCTTGCCGCCCGCCGGTCACGTCCGATCCATGGCGCGGTTCGGATTGCGTCCCGGCGGCATGGTGGGCGCCGGCGAGGACACCTGGTCCTATTTCCTGATCTCAAGACCGGTTTCCAAAATTCGCCAGATGTTCGTGCGTCTGGGTCTGGCGAGCGGCATGGGCAACGATTTCAGATCCACCGCGCAAGATTCCAAAGTCGTCCCCCACGCGGTGATGTTGGATTTGCTGACCATCGCCGCCCACCGCAAAATTCCCCTGGTATTCGTGGAGGCCCGTGAAAATTACACGGAAATCCTCAACCAAATCGATCCGCGTCTGCGCAAATGGCTCATCTTCATTGACTTCCCGACCTGGCAGGGCAAGATCGTGGAGGTGGCCGAACATCTTCCCGAGGGTCAATTCATCGTGCCGCATGACGGGCACTACGCCTCGGGGACCTACAAATTGCTCGCCGAATTGATCGCATCCAGACTGCCTCTCCAATAGCCGGACCGAATACGTTTGGAACTTTGCAACGAAATTGCTATCTGGATCCCATGCGCAAGAAACACGTCATCATGGTTTACCCGTATCAGGGTTTTTCCGGCACGTACGCCAAGCACATGCCGTTGAGCCTGTTGTACGCCTCCGCCGAACTGGTCAAGGCGGACTACGACGTGGTGATCCTGGACACCCGCGTCACGCCCGGCGACTGGCGCAAAAAGCTGACGGACCTGATTGACGCAGACACGCTGTGCGTCGGCGTCAGCGCCATGTCCGGCGCGCCGATCGGTCATGCCCGGGAAATCGGGCGCATCGTCAAGGCGGCGAATCCCGGCGTGGCGGTGGTGTGGGGCGGGCCGCACGCGACCTTTTATCCCGAATCCATTCTGCGCGACGAATGGAGCGCCGACTACGCCGTCAGCGGTTATGCCTCGAAGATCTTCCTCGATTTGTGCGAGGCCCTGAGGGAAGGCCGCCGGCCCGTCGACATTCCCGGCATCACATGGCGCGACGGCGATCGCATTCACGTCAATGGCGGCAACGACAAATCGTTCGAATACATCGATTACCGCGACATCCCCTATCACCTGATCGAGGACTACAGCCCCTACGGCCAGCTTGACCAGGACCGGCGGATCTTTTCCATGTACAGCGCCCTGGGCTGTCCCTACCAATGCACCTTCTGTTCGTCGCCCGCGCAGTACGCGACCATCGACGGCAAGAAATGGGTGGCGCTGAAAACGATTGAGGTCGTCGACCACATCGAGCACGTGGTGAAAACCTACGGCGCCAATTACATCTATTTCATCGACGACGACAGCTTCCCGAGCCTCAAGCACGTCGAGGACATCATCGACGCCATCCATGAACGCAAGCTGCCGGTCAAACTGGGTTTTCGCGGGGCGCGCATCAACGAAATCAAGAAAATGTCGGACGCGTACCTTGCCAAGCTGGCCCGGGCGGGCACCGACATCATGCACATCGGCGCGGAATGCGGGTCGGACCGGCTGCTGCAACTGCTCAAGAAGAATTGCACCGTCGACGACATCGTCGAATGCAACCGCAAATTGGCCCGGCATCCGGAAATCACCGCCGCCTACAACTTCATCATGGGCCTGCCAACGGAAACCCTGAACGAACTCAAGTCGACGCGGGATCTGATGCTGCGCCTGGTCGACGACCACCCCAACTGCCTGATTTTCCCGCCCAACAAGTTCCGTCCCTTGCCGGGAACTGAATTGTATGAAGTGGCGCAGAAGGAGTGGGGGTATTCCATGCCCAACACGCTGGACGCCTGGTCGGCAATCGAGGTCGAGGGGGAAATTTCCGACCAATGGTACGAAAAAGGCATGGCGGAATTCTGCAATCTGATGCTGATCAGTTCGTACTTCATCGACAACAAGGTCGAGAACCTCACCGAAGGCACGACCCTGTTCTACAAGGTGCTGCGCCTGATCAACAAACTGTACCGCCCGATCGCGCGCTATCGTCTGCAAAACGGCTTGACCCAGGTGCTGGTCGAATACTGGGCCTATCGCGTGCTGACGGGCGTGCTGTCGAAACTTCAGGCCCGGTTCAACAGGATCAGCGCCTGAACTGGACACCTTGCGCTCCCTTTGCTAGGTTAGGCGTTCGTATCCCATTGATTTCAGGCGAATAATCATGTGCGGCATCGCCGGCATCGTTTCTTTCAGACCCGGCGCGCCCACGGCGCCGTCCGACGCCATCGCGGTGATGACCGACATTCTGGCGCATCGCGGCCCGGATGACCGGGGCGTATGGTCGGGCGACGGCGCGCACCTCGGCCACCGCCGGCTGAGCATCATCGACCGTGAACACGGACATCAGCCCATGCGCGGCGACGCGGGCCGCGTGATCGTGTTTAACGGGGAAATCTACAACTACCGGGAAATCCGCGAGACGTTGCAGGCCAAGGGACGCCGTTTTTCCACCGACACGGACACCGAAGTTCTGCTCCACGCTTTCGCCGAATGGGGGGAGGAGTGCGTCGAACGGTTCAACGGCATGTTTGCGTTCGCCATCTGGGACCAGGAGCGCAGAAAACTTTTCATCGCCCGCGACCGGCTCGGCAAAAAGCCCTTTTTCTATTATTGCGGCGCGGATTTCTTTGCCTTCTCCTCGGAGATGAAGGCACTGCTGACCATCCCCGAGGTCAAGGAGCGGGTGGAAATCGATCCCCGCGCGTTGAGCGACTACCTGTCGCTGGGCTACATCCTCAGTCCCAAAAGCATCTTCAGGCCCATTCTCAAGCTGCCCCCGGCAACCCTTGGCTGGGTCTGTCCCGAGAGCGCGCGGCTGACCACCCGGCGCTATTGGATGCTGGAGGATTTTTACCTCGCTCCCAAACATCCCGATAGCCCCGAGACCGAAGCGCGGTTCGCGGAGTTGTTCCACGACGCTGTGAAAATCCGCATGCATGCCGACGTGCCGCTCGCGGGGTTTCTGAGCGGCGGCATCGATTCGGCCGCCGTGCTTTCGGCGATGATGAAGGAAAGTCCGGAGACGACGCGGGGCATCTGCATGGGGTTCGCCGAGCGCAGTTTCGACGAAACCGCCCGCGCGCGCGTCACCGCCGGGCACCTCGGCGCGCCGCTGGACACGCTGGACCACCGCCATACCAACAAGGAGGGCTTGGCGCACCTGATCTGGCACATCGACGAACCGTTCGCCGACACATCCATGCTGCCGACGTTTCAACTGTGTCAAACGGCGAAGGAACGCATTACCGTGGCGCTGTCGGGGGACGGGGCCGACGAGATTCTGGCCGGATATTCGATCTACAAGGCGGATGCCCTTTATGACCGTTACCGTCATTTGCCCATGGCGGTGCAGCGGATGCTCCTGGCCGGGGCCCGTAAATGGCTGCGCCCAAGCTATCGCAAGGTCAGTTTCGATTACAAGGCGCGCCAGTTTCTGGGTTCGGTCGGAATGTCCCGGCGCGAAGCGCATTATTGGTGGCGCAACATCTTCTCCGAAACGGAAAAGTGCCAGCTCCTGTCGCGGGAACTGTTGGAGGAGATCGGGGACTACACCCCGTTCCAGGTTTTCGACCAATATCACGACCGCGTGGCGGAGGCGGGGTTCCTCGACCAATGTCTTTACGTCGATGCGCAGACGTGGCTGGTCGACGACATCCTGGTCAAGACGGACCGCATGAGCATGGCCAATGGGCTGGAGGTCCGCTCGCCGTTCCTGGATTACCGTCTGGTGGAATTCGCCGCGCGTCTGCCGCTGCACCTGAAATTCGACGGAACGACGTCGAAGGTCTTGATGCGCCGCGCGTTCCGGGACGTTTTGCCGCGCAAGACCATCACGGGACCCAAGCGTGGATTCAATGCGCCGGTGAAAAAATCGGCGCGCCTGAATCTCAAGGACCGCCACGACCGCGCCTTGTTCAACCCGGACTTCACCTTGCATCCGGACAAGGAGGACGTGACGTTCAAATCATTTGTGTTGAGTGGATTGGACGCCTGGATGAGAATGGAGCGCCATTACACCTTTTCGAGCAGTTGGACACATGACGTCAAAGACCATGCCGAGTAAGCCGAAATCCGACACGTGGGGAATTTCCTATGTCATTCCGGTCTACAACGAGGAACGCGCCATCGTGTCCACGATCGAGCGCGTCCGCGCCGTTCTGGAAAGCTTGAAGCGGCCCTATGAAATCATCGTCGTCGATGACGGATCGGGTGACGCATCCGCGGAGCGGGCGAAGTCCTGCAAGGGCGTGACCGTCATCCGCCATCCGTCCAACGCCGGTTACGGCGCGTCGCTCAAGACCGGCATCACCCATGCCCGATACGATTTCATCGGCATCGTCGACGCCGACGGATCGTACGAGATCGAAAAAATCGCGGAGCTGGCGACATATCTGGACGACGGATTCGACATGGCGGTCGCCACCCGCAGCAACGTGTTCGATCACGACGGCTTCTTCAAGAAGATTTCCCGCAAGATCTATATCGAGGCCATCCGCCTGCTGGTCAACCGTCAGGCCCAGGACCCCAACAGCGGGCTCCGGATGTTCACGCGCTCCTTCGCGCTGCGTTTCTTCCCGTTCCTGTGCAACACGTTTTCCTTCACCACCAGCCTGACCGTGTTCGGCCTGGGCGACGCGCGTTTCGTCAAGTACATCCCCAGCGATTACCAGGCCCGCGAGGGCAAGTCCAAGGTGCGCCACTTCCGCGACACCTTGCGCACGATTCAATTGATCGTCCAGGGCGTCACGTTTTTCAATCCGGTGAAGATCTTCATCCTTTTGGCGTTGGCGCACGTGGTGTTGGTCGCCTTGCCCAGCCTCGCGCTGATGGCCTGCGTGCCGACCGGATATGCCTGGATCTACTTCCTCACGGGAACGGCCGGGTTCGGGCTTCTCGGCATCGGGGCGTTGGGCGACATCATCCGCATTTCCGCCATGCGCAACCGCGAACTCCACATGGCCTCGCCCTTCGACGCGACGGACGAATGATATTTTTCCTCAAGGGGACTTGGTCGAAGGTTCCTCTCCCGGCTGGAGCACCCAGCGGCTCGACGCCAGCAAACCGATGAAGAACCACAACGCCCGCTGATAATAGATTTCGTGGAACAGCGAAAACGAAAACGCCCCCAGCAAACACAGCAACAGGGCGGCGTCTTCCCATGCCACCCGGCGCAGGCCGTTGCGCGCCGCGTACGACACCAGCGCGACCGGCAGGAACAGCCACATCATCAAACCCACGCCCCCCATTTCCGCCATCACCCACAGAACCGTGTTGTGAATCACCAAGGGGTGGTCCTGGCTGCTGATGAACGCGCCCAACCCGCCTCCGAACAACGGGTTTTCCCGCCACATCCGGAGCGCGCCGATGTAGCTGTAGATGCGTTCGTATTGCATCTCCAGCATATCGATATTCGCCAGATGCCCCACCAAGTTCTGATCTCTGGGCGTTGAGTGGACCATCCGGGCGATGGGTTCCATCAGGACGTGTCCGCCCCACTCAATCGTCACGAAGAGCGCGACAAGTCCGACGACCCTGAGAACGGATCGCCATTCGATGGTCCGAAGAACGAAAGCCGCGGCGCTCATCAGCGCAATGGCCAGAATTCCCGAACGCGACCCCGAGGCGAGAATCAAAAACGCCACGCCGGCAAGGGCCATATCCCTGATCAGGGACTTCGATGATCGCGGCGCGGAAATCAGCACCGCGAACACCATCACCATCTGAAAGGCGAAGGCGTTTCTGTTGAAGGCGAGCCCGGAGAACTGATGGGGATACCAGTTCATCCCTTCGTTCCAATTGAACGGGTAAATCTGAAGATTGAGCGCGATCCAAAACAGAAGATAGGCCGTGGCGCTGATGAAGAACATCACCCGCAGAACCACGAAAATACTCCGGCGACCAAAAAATGCGGTGAACATCGCGCCGGAAGCCAGGTAGGACATCACGAACACCAACCCAAATCCCCGGTTGACGCTCGCCCAGGACCCCGAACCATAGCTCGCAAATCCCCACAGCCAGCCAAGCAGAATCATCGCGGCGAAAAGACCCAGGCCGAGAGACATGTACGGGATGCGCCAAATGGCATTGCCCTTGTGCCAAAAATACCAAAACGCCATGAACGTCAAACCGCCGATCAAGGCGAAGGGATCGGCCAAGTTGACGGTCATCTTGCTGGTCGCCGTGGCGATCTGGGTCTGACTGCCGATCAGCAACGCCACCGCGGTGCCACAGATGAACGCGATCAGCCTTTCGAAATGGAATTTTTCGTGTCCTTCGGAAGATTTGGCGAAAGACGTCACCTTCTCGTTCTTCAGCACGGTGGTGCAAAGCAGCCCATGAGCCACCACCGCAAGCAGGGAAATCACCCCGACCAGCCCCGCCACGACCACCCCAATGGCCGGGTCCAGGGACAAGGTCGAAAACACGAAACCGGCCGTCAGTTCACGCACCCCCCACCCCGCAAAGCTGATGGGAAAGGCCGCCCCCAACATCACCACCGTAAACGCGGCGGTCAGCAAGGGCAGGGAGACTTCCGGCAAAAACGCATGCGCGATCAGAACGTAGCCGGCCAGAGTCAGCCCATGCACGACGGCGCTCGTCAAGGTGATGAAGCCGAAACGGACCTTAAGCACGAGCGCGAACGAGCGGCGCAGATAACGGCGCTCGCTCGGCGTCATGCCGCGCATCCCGATGGGTACGAGGCTGATCGCCACGGCCGTCAAGATCGTCAGGATCGGCCCCAATGATACCAGGTCGACATGGATCGTGTGCACGATGCTGAAGGCGCCGACGATGGCGATCACGAACAGACTGAGAAACGAGGCACCCTTTTCCAGGAAGGTCAGCAACACCATGCGCTGCGGATTGGCGGTGTAGAACGAACTGATCCCGGCGCGGGATATCACCTGCCCCAGCGTCTGAAACATCACGATCCCGGAGACGTAGGACATGATGTTGATGAAATGCGCCGATTTGAAGGACAGCGAAAATGCGAATTGCCGGGTCAGGGCGTAAAAACGATAGCTCGCCACGACGAACGAGGCGAAAATCGCCAACGCCGGCAGCATCAGATGGGATGCGCTGATCCGGCTCAGGGTCTCGGCGATATATCCCTCTGGGATATAGGCATAGACGACCCCCAGCAGCAGCAACGAGATGATGTGTTTTACATACGTCCTCTGCATCACCAGCACTCATTCAGCGCAATCAAACCGCTTTTTACAACGCGCCTTGTTATACGATTTGCGGCAATCCGGTTCACTTATTTTCGCCAATCCGGATAGGAAGCGTCGCGCCCGTTCATGATTCTGGGCTGTTCGGGCCAGACGATCCCGAAGGCCGGATCGTCCCAGCGCACGCCGCGGGCCAGATCGGCATGATAGGTTTCGCCCATCAGATAGATCACGTCCGTGTCGTCGGCCAGGGTCAGGAATCCGTGCGCGCAGCCGGGGGGGATGAACAGCCCCTTGCGGTTGTCCGCCGTCAACTCAACGCCGAACCACTGGCAATAGGCCGGGGAATCCGGCCGCAAATCCACCGCCACGTCGAAAATCGCCCCCCGCCCGCAGGTCACCAGCTTGCGATCCGGGTGGGGCTGGTCCTGATAATGCATGCCCCGCAGGGTGCCCTTGAGCCGGTTGCCCGACACGTTGGTCTGCAGGATGTGGATGTCCACGCCCGCCTCGGCGAATTCCCGTTCGCAATAGGTGCGCGCGAAAAATCCGCGTTCGTCCTCGATCTTCTGCAACGAGGTCACCAGAACCCCCGGCAATGGCGTCTTCTCGATCAACATCACCACACCTCGATCCCGGGAATGGCCACCACGAACCGCCCGCCCCAGTCGCGGATGCGGGTCAGCTGCCCGGCGATTTCGTCCCGCAGATTCCACGGCAGGATCAGGACATAGTCCGGCTTGGCCTGATCGATATGATCGGGGCTCAAGATCGGAATGCGGCTGCCCGGCAGGAAGCGTCCCTGCTTCCAAGCGTTGGCGTCGGCCACGAAATCGATACTGGCGGCGTCCAGGTCGCAATAATTCAGCACCGTGTTGCCCTTGGCCGCCGCGCCGTAGCCGACCACGGTCTTGCCGTCGGTTTGGGCCGCGTCGAGGAAGGCCAAAAGCCCTTCGCGCACCGCCTCGACCCGTTCGGCGAAGCCTGCGTAGGCCGCCGTCCCGTCCAGTCCCGCCGCCGCCTCCTTGGCGCGCACGGCCGCCAAACCCGGACCCTCGCCGTGACGGCCGGAACCGGCCAGACAGGCGAATACCCGCAGCGATCCGCCATGGGTGGGGATTTCCTCGACGTCGAACACACGCAGTCCGTGGGCCTTGAACACGACCTCGACCGACAGCAGGGACAGGTAGAAATAGTGTTCGTGGTAGATGGTGTCGAACTGCACCCCCCGCAGCATGTTAAGCAGATGGGGGAATTCCACCGTCAGCACGCCGTCGTCCTTCAACAGCTGGGCGAACCCGGCGACGAAACCGTTGATGTCGGGCACGTGGGCCAGCACGTTGTTGGCGGCGATGAGATCGGCCGCGTGTCCTTGCGCCTTGAGGTCGCGGGCGGTGTCGGCGCTGAAGAACAGCTCGACCGTCTCCACCCCCTTGTCGCGCGCCGCCTGAGCGACGGAGGCGGAAGGTTCGACACCCAGCACCGGCACCCCGGCCTTGACGAAATGCTGCAACAGATAGCCGTCGTTGCTGGCGGCCTCCACGACCTTGGAGGTTCCGTCCAGGCCCAGCCTAGCGATCATCTTGTCGGCGTAGGCCTTGGCGTGCGCCACCCAACTGGCGGAGGTCGACGAGAAATAGGCGTAATCGCCGTGAAAAATCTCACCCGGATCCACGGTGGTGTCCAGTTGCGCCAAATGGCAGGCACCGCAGACCATGACCCTGAGGGGATAGAGCGTTTCGTCCTGATCCGCCGATTTGAGATAGCTGTTGGACGGCGGCTGTTCGCCCAGGTCCACCAACACGGTTTCCAGCGGCGCATGGCAAAAACGGCAGGCGGTCATGCGGCAGACTCCGGTCTGGCTCTCGTCGTGGTCTTGGACGCGGGTACGCCCAACAGATACGCCAACGAACCCATGAAGCGGGCGCGGTCCCGCATCCCTTTGCGCTTGTTGAACGAAAGCGTGTAAAGCCCCCCCTTCAGACCATAACGAAAGGCCTGTTTCAACCCCAAACGAAGGGCCGAGGGCGGCGAAACGTACTTGGCCTCGAAATACAGGCGCGACCAGGCCATGTGGTAGTACTTTTCATAAAACTTGTCCCACCCCGTGCCGACGGATCCGCCGACGGCGTGGGTGGCTTCGGCGCGCGGGTCGATTTGCACGGTGTAGCCCGCCCTCATCAGGCGCATGCACAGATCGTCGTCTTCGTAATAAAGAAAAATCGCCCGATCAAAATAACCGATTTTCCTAGCGGCTTCGTGGCGCAGAAGATTGACCGCGCCGGAGATACACCAGGTGCAGAACGGGCCTTCGGGACGAGGTTCGTCGTCGCGGCGCGACGGCATCCGGCTCCGCCATTCGAACGGGCCGTTCCAGGACCGGTCGTACCCTCCTTGCGGCAACGGCAACAAGGGACCGATCATGCCGATGCTCCGATCGGCGTCGGCGTCCGCCACCAGACGTTCGATGGTCCCCGGTTCGAACACCGCGTCGGGATTCATCATCAGGGCATATTCCGTTTCCACCAGCTCCAATCCCTGGGACGCCGCGGTACCGTACCCGAGCCCCACCGGGTTGTGGATGATGTGAGCCTGAGGCGCCTTGGCGCGCACGATGTCCAGCGTGTTGTCGTGGCTGGCGTTGTCGACAAGGACAATGCGCTTGTCCGTCCCGAACACGTCCAGACATTCCCCGATCACGGCCGAGGAATTGTGCACGACGATCACCACCGTGACGCGGTCCCAGGTGTTGTCCGGGGTATCGGTCATAACGCCTGCACAGCCTCTATGATCTTGTCCTGGGTCGCGGCATCCAAATACGGATGCATCGGCAAGCTCAGGACTTCCCCTGCCAAACGCTCGGAAACGGCGACGCCGGCGGGTGCTACGGGGCAGTCCCGATAGCCGCCCTGACGGTTCAGTGGCAAGGGATAGTACACCGCGCTGGGCACGCCGGCGGCCTTGAGGCGCGCCTGCACGTCATCCCGATTCTTAAGCGTTAGTGTGTATTGCGCCCAACTGGACAAAGCCCCTTCGCGCACCACCGGAACCGTCGCCACGTCGTGAAGCGCTTCGGTGTAACGCGCCGCCACCCGGTTGCGGGCGTCGATTTCGTCGCCGAAGATGCGCAGCTTTTCGATCAGTACCGCCGCCTGTAGCGTGTCCAGACGGCTATTGAGACCGATGCGCACGTTGTCGTATTTCTCGGTCCCCTTGCCGTGCTGGGCCAGCGATTTGATCAGCGCAGCCTTGTCCGCGTCGTCGCACAAAACCGCGCCGCCGTCGCCATAACACCCCAAGGGCTTGGCGGGGAAGAAGCTGGTGGTGGTGTAATCGGCCAGTGTCCCCACCCGCTTGCCGTTCATCTCGCCCCCCAGGCCCTGGGCCGCGTCGGCCACCATGACAGCACCCGCGTCCCGCGCGATGGGGGTGAGCGCGGCATAGTCGGCGGGCTGGCCGAACAGGTCCACCGCCACCACCATTTTGGGCCGTAAGCCGCGAACCCTGGCGTCGACGATGGCGGCCTTGAGGCTTGCCGCGTCCATGTCGAAGGTATCGGGCAGGACGTCCACGAAATACGGCGTCGCGCCCAGAAGCGAAAATGCCTCCGCCGTGGCGACGAAGGTGAAGGAAGGCACGAACACCGCGTCGCCCACGCCCACGCCTTCGGCCATGCCGACCAGGGTGAGCGCATCGGTTCCGTTGGCGCAGCTCAGCACATGCCTGGCGCCGGTGAACGCCGCCAGGGCGGCCTCGAACTCGCCCACCTCGCGGCCCTGGATGAAATCGCCGCGTTCCAGAACCCGGCCGATGGCTTCGGTGATGGCCGGCTCCAAACGTAGGCGCTGGGCCTGAAGGTCGATGAACGCGATGCCCATGGTCAGTCCGCAGGCTCCAAGAGGTTGTCCGTGTTGAGGCGATAGCGCGTGCCGTCGATCGGGCACACCAGGTCGTCGCCCAGCTTGCCCCCGGCGCGGCTCATCCAGCCGATGCGCTTGGCGGGAACCCCCGCCATCAGGGCGTGGTCCGGAACGTCCCCCGCCACCACCGCCCCCGCCGCGATGAAGCAGTATGCGCCCAGAGTGTGGCCGCACACGATGGTGGCGTTGGCGCCGATGGTGGCGCCCCGCTTGACCAGGGTTTCGCGGAACTCGTCCTTGCGTTCGATCTCGGCACGCGGATTGTTGACGTTGGTGAACACGCACGACGGCCCGCAGAACACGCCGTCTTCCAACGTCACGCCCTTGTAGACGCTGACGTTGTTCTGGATCTTCACCTTATTGCCGATGGTGACATGCGGGCCCACCACCACGTTCTGCCCCAGCACGCACTCTTGACCGATCTGGGTGTTCGGCAGAACGTGGGCGAAATGCCAGATCTTGGTCCCCGCGCCGATCACGCAGGGTTCGTCCACGTAGGCGCTTTCGTGGATGGTCACCCCGTCGATCTGCGGCGCGCGGCCCATGACATCTATCCCTTGCCCTGGACGAAGGGGTGCTGTTCGCCGCGGCCCGGCTCCAGATCGCAGGTGCGGATGTTGGACACCAACTCGATCGAGGGACGCACCACGTCGATGCCGAACCCGCCGCCGTTCAGGACGTCCTGGTAGCTCAGCGTGTGCAGATCGGTGAAGCCGCCGGAAAACTCCACCTCGTTCCCGTCCACGGTGATGGAGCGGTAGGTGGTCTGGCCCTTGGGCGTGTGCGGCGGCAGATCGTTGCGATCCACCGACAGGAACCAGCGCACGCGGGCGCGCTGGTATTCCAGATAGCCCGCCGCATGGCTGGGCGTGCGCAGATGCACATGGCTGGCCTGGAGCGGACCGAACACGAACGACAGCATGTCGTAGAAGTGCACGCCGATGTTGGTGGCGATGCCGCCGGACTTGGATTCGTCGCCCTTCCACGAAACGAAATACCAACCGCCGCGCGACGTGATGTAGGTGAGGTCCACCTCGAACATCTTGTCTGCGGGTTCCACGTCGATGCGTTCCTTGAGCGCCAGGATGGCCGGGTGCAGACGCAGTTGCAGGATGGTGTGCACGCGCTTGCCGGTCTGGCGTTCCATGTCCTGCAGGCCGTCCAGGTTCCACGGGTTGAGGACCAGCGGCTTTTCGCAAATGGCGTCGGCTTCCGAGCGCAGCGCGAAGCGGATGTGCGCGTCGTGCAGGTAGTTGGGCGAGCAGATCGACACGTAATCGGCCTTGTTCCCGGCGCGCCGGATCTTGTCGATGTGGCGGTCGAACCGTTCGAATTCCGTGAAAAAGCGCGCGTCGGGGAAGTGGCTGTCGATGACGCCCACGCTGTCTGACGGATCGTAGGCCGCGACCAGATCGCCGCCCACTTCCTTCATGGCCTTCATGTGCCGGGGCGCGACGTAGCCCGCCGCGCCGATCAAGGCGAATCTGTTCATGTGTTCATGCCCTTCGAACATGAGTGTTGTCCGGGGCCACGACGGCCCCGTGCCTGTTTACGCCTGTTGCTCCAAAACGTGAAGCAAAAGCTGATGCGTATCCCGCGCCCGGGCGCGCCAGGAATGCTCCTCGACCGCGACGCGGCGGGCGTTTTCGCCCATTTCCCGGCGCTTTTGCGAATCCTTCGCCAGTTCGGCGACGCACGCCGCCAACCCGGCGGGATCGCCCGGGGGGACAACGTAGCCGCAAGCGCCACCCCGGACAACCTCCGCCTGGAACGGCATCTCGGTGGCGATCACCGGCACCCCCGACGCTAGGCTTTCGAACAGCTTCAACGGAGCTAGGCCGGTGCTGGCCCGCCCTTCCAGGTTTTCCGTGCACACGAACGCCCCTTCCGCCCGCGCCACCACGGCGGGCAGGGATTCGTAAGGCACGCGGCCCAGGTAATGGGCGTGGCCGAGCCGGGCGCACACGGCTTCCACCGCCGGGCGCTCCACCCCGTCGCCGGCGAACACGGCGTGCACGTCCTTGGGCCATACATCCTCATCCAGGGCGGCCAAAACGGTGCGGATTCCCTGCCACGGTGCCATGGTTCCGAAAAACACAATGAACCGGCCGGGAAGGTCGCGGGTATTGTCGTTGCCGATCTTGGCGGCGTTCGGGGAAAACAGGTCTGTGTTGGCCCCGTTGGGGATGGTGGCGACGGTTTTTTCCGGCCCGGCGATTGTTCGGCACATGCCCTGAAGGCCATCGGTGACGGCAACCACGGCGGATGACCACCGCAACTGAACCGTCATGATCCATGTGAACACGGTTCTCATCCGCCGGGTAATCGGCCAGGCGATGAACAGATCGTCGACAGGGCCATTCACCTCGATCACCATCGGAATTCGACGCAACCTGCCCCACAGCGCCACGGGAAAGGATGCCGGATGCCAGCGCATGTAATACGCGTCGGGGCGCGTCGCCAAGATCGCGCGCAGGATGGTCGCGAGAATCCCCCAAAGGCGATGCAGCACCCCCGGCAACCGGCTACCGTCATATTGGGGGCTATACAAATCCACGCTCCACCCCTCTTGCCCAAGACCGTTGATGATTTCGTGGACGTGAGTGAAGGAGGCATGGCCCTGGCGCTTGGGCTCCGGGCTGAAGTACATCAGCTTGCGCGATGCGCTCATGGATCGAACCTCACATCGTAAAGCGCGGCCCAACGCGCCAGATTGACCCAGCGCCATACGTCCCCGGTCAAGCGCCTGCCGCCGGATCGAACCGCCTCGATTTCCTGGCTCATGGCGCGCGAATCGAAGGCGGGAATCGCGTTCATCATATCGCTCGACAGCACGCCGTCCAACCATTCTCCCGCCTCCGCCAGCCACGTTTCCTCGGGCGCGGCGAAACCGATCTTGTCGCGGCGGTCCAGGATCGCGTCCGGAGCCAATCCGCGCGCGGCCCGGCGGAACACGGCCTTGGTCACGCCTTGATCCGATATCAGGAACGCCTCGGGCAGGCTGTATAGGAATTCGACCAAGGCCGTGGTCAGGAACGGCACCCGGCTTTCCACCGAATGGGCCATGGAATTGCGGTCCTGATAGCGCAGCAGGGACGGCAGGACCCGGTCGGTGAGGCTCTCCGCCAGCTCATGGCGGAGCACGTCCCCTCGCACCGGCTTTTGCGGAGCGACGGGGCGCACGCCCTGCCTGGCGAACCACGACACGTCCATCCAGCCCGGCATTAGCCCTTCCCCCACCAGGCGCCGCGCGGGGCCTTGCAGGGCCTGGGGCAGCACGAACCGCATGGCGCGGAGCGCGACGCCCGTCTTTGCGTCGAGACCGCGCCAAAACCGCAGCGCGCGGCCCCATTCCCCGTCCTGCGCCATGGTCGCCAGCCGCGCCGCCAGGAACGGGGTGTAACCGGCCAAAATCTCGTCCGCGCCCTGGCCGTCCAGCGTAACCTTGATGCCGTTTTGCCGCGCCAGGGCGAACACCCGGTTTTGCGCGAAGATCGAGGTGCTGCCGAACGGTTCGCCCTGGGTCGCGATCAGGGCGTCCAGGCCGTCCACCAATTGCCGGCCGGTAAGGCTGACCTTGTGTGGCGTGGCATGGGCGGCATCGGCCGCCATGTCGGCCCAGGCCTCTTCATTGATGTTCGATCCCGCGGCGACGAAGGTGAAGGTGTGCAGATCCAATCCGTCCCCTTCCAGCGCGCGCATGGCGCCGACCACGGCGGAACTGTCGATGCCCCCCGACAACGCCGCGCCCACCGGAACGTCGGAACGCAGGTGCAGGCGCACGCTGTCCAGGAACAACCGGCGCAGCTCGGTTGCCGCCTCGTCGAATCCGATGTCCAGGGTCGGGCCGAGTTCCGCGCGCCAATAGCGCCGGGGCACAATCTGATCCGGCCGGGTCAGGTCCACCACCGCGAAATGCGCGGGCGGAAGATGTTCGATGCCCGCGAACAGGGTGCGCGCGCCCCGGTCCGTCAGACCGAAGCGCAGATAATCGTAGAGCGCGGAGGGCTCCACCCGGCGACTGACGCCGGATACGCAGAGCAGCGAGGCGATTTCGGATGCGAACGCCAAGCCGCCCTTCACGCGGGCATAGCTCAATGGCTTGATGCCGAACGGGTCGCGCGCCAGGGTGAGGGTGCGGTTCGCCGTGTCCAGAAGGGCGAAAGCGAACATGCCGGTGAGACGGGGCAGCGCCCTTTGCACGCCCCACTTGGCCAGGGCCTGGAGCAGAACCTCGGTGTCGGAATGGGTGGCGAAGGCAACGCCCTCGCCCTGCAACTCCGCCTTCAGTTCGAGGTAATTGTAGATTTCGCCGTTGAATACGATGGCGAAGCGGCCGTCGGCGGTGGCCATCGGCTGCCAGCCGCCCTCGCCCTCGTCGATGATGCTGAGGCGGCGATGCGCCAGGGCGAGGCTGGCTTCGCCGACGGCTTCGAGCGGATCGCGGGACAGGGCTACTCCGGCCTCCGGGCTCCATCCCAGGTATCCCAGGTCGTCCGGCCCGCGATGCTCCATCGCCCCCGACATCAGCTTGATGTCCAAGGCCGCCACCGTGCGCCCCGACGGCGCGATGATCCCCGCGATCCCGCACATGGCTAACGCACCAACGCCTTCATGCGGGCCTCGACCAGGCGCGCCTGGGTTTCGAAATCCGCCTTGTCGCGCACCAGCGCCATGCCCCGACCGGACAGGCGGGCACAGAGCTCCGCGTCGTTCAACAGCGCCATCACGGCCCCGGCCACGGCGCCGGGCTCGGGCTTCGCGAACCACGCGGTTTCGCCGTGGGTGAACAACGCCTTGAAGCGCTCCAAGTCGGTCAGCACCACCGGCGCGCCGCAGGCCATCGCCTCCATCACCGATTGGGGCGTGCCGTCGCTGGGCGGCAGGCTCAATACCACGTCGGCGGCGCTGTAGCTGGCGGCCATTTCGGCGGTGCTCACGGCCGGGACGAAGATCACGCGATCCGCGACGCCCAACGCTTGCACCTTGTCCTCGACCTTGGCGCGGTAGGCGGCGTCTTCGTTATACGTGCTGATCACCAGCGTGACGCCGGGAACCCGCGCCAGGGCCTCGACCATCACCATTTGGTTATAAAGCGGCTTGAGCATGCGCGGACTGAACGCCACCCGGTCGTCCACGGACACGCCCCATTCGGCGCGGCGGCGCGCAGCGCCATCCGGGTCGGGGCGAAACAACCGCGCATCCACCCCCCACACCACGTCGAGGATGCGCTCGCGCGCCACGCCCCAGCGGGCCACGACCTCTCCCAGCATCGGCGATTTGACCGTCACCAGATCCGCGCCCAACACCGCGCGCCGTGTCAGCCAGCGGCCGATGGGGCCGAGGGACCCTTGCTCGTCGAACAGCACGTCGCCGCCCATCACCGTGATCACCAGGGGCCGCTTGCCCAACAGCCACGCCATCCAGGTCGTCAGTTCGGCGGCATAGTGGGCGTGGTACACGTCGGCGCGGGCGGCCTTGACCGCCCCGAACACGGCTTTCAGCCATCCCAGACGCCCCCGCCCCTGGCGCGCGCAGGTGACGACGGGCAGACCCTGGGCGTCTCCCGGCGCAGGGGTGATCAACGTCACCGCGTGGCCGAAATCCGCGAACACCTTGGCCCGTGCGACAACGTGGGCGCTGGTGGCGGCGCCGAGCGCGCAAATCTTCACCGTCCCCCTCCCATCCAGTGATCGCGCCAAGACTGGTACATCAGCACGGTCCACAGTTTGACTTCGTTGTTCACCCGCCCCGTCAGGTGCGCGTCCCAGGCGGCGCGGATGGGTGCGGCGTCGAGCAGACCGTCGCACTCCAGCTTCGCCGGATCCAAAAGGTCCTCGGCCCAATCGCGCAACGGGCCGCGCAACCATTCCCCGATGGGAATGCCGAACCCCATCTTGGGCCGTTCGAACAGTTCCCGCGGCACCCGGCGCGACAGAACTTCGCGCAGGATCCATTTGCCCTGGCCGTCGCGCACGCGCATGTGGCGCGGCAAACGATAGGCGAATTCGGCGATGCGGTGATCCAGCAAGGGCACGCGGGCTTCCAGGCTCACCGCCATGCTGGCGCGGTCCACCTTGGCGAGGATGTCGTCGGACAGGTATGTCAGGCCGTCCATCACCTGCATGCGTTCCTGGAACGGCGCGATGTCGGCGGCCAGGGATGCGTCCCACAACACCCCATGGGGTTCGGACGCCCCCGCGACCAGGGTTTCGGGATCTTCCCATACGGTGACGAGACGGCGGAACAACGCGCCTTCGTCTTCGATCGCCAGAAGATCCGCCGCCTTGTGCGCCTTGATGCCCAACAGGCGCGGACGCATGCCGGACGGCAGCAGGCCACCCAGCGCGTCCCACTGGCCGGGACTCAGCGCCCGGATGCCGCCCGCCAGGGCATGCTTGACGAATCCCGGAAGCAACGCCGTGCGCCGGCGCAGCCGTTCACCCCAGAAATAGCGATTGTAGCCACAAAACAGTTCGTCCCCGCCGTCTCCGGACAGGGACACGATGACGGATCGGCGCGCCAGTTTGCTGACCAGAAACGTGGGAATTTGCGAACTGTCGGCGAACGGTTCGTCATAAAAGGTGGGCAACGCCGGGATCACCGCCCGCGCGTCGTCGGGGGTAACGTAAAGCTCCGTGTGCTCGGTCCCCAGATGGCGGGCGATGGCCTTGGCGTGTTGCGCCTCGTTATAGCCCGGCTCGCCCATGCCGATGGAAAAGGTGTGGACCGGCCCCGTGCTTTCGGCCTTCATGGCCGCGACCACGGTGGAGCTGTCGATGCCACCGGACAGAAAGGCCCCGACCGGCACGTCGGCGACCATGCGCCGGCGCACGGCATCGCGGATCAGGCGGTCCAGTTCATCCACCGCCTCGCCGTCGCCAAGATCGAACGGGTTGGCCAGCCCGCGCTTCGCCACCTCGCGCAACGACCAGAACGTCCGCTGCTTTCCCCTGCCGTCCCGCCATTCAAGCACGGTTCCGGGCGTCAGTTTGCGCACACCCCTGAAGATCGAATGCGGCGCGGGCACGTAGTTGAAGCGCAGGTACGACGCCAGGGCGTCCCGGTCGATTTCGCGCCGCCATCCTTGCAGCGCCATCAGCGCCTTGAGCTCGGAACCGAACACCAGCTTGCCGTCCACCTCGCCCCAATACAACGGCTTGATGCCAAAACGGTCGCGCGCCAAGGTCAGCGTGCGCGTCTCGCGATCCCACAACGCGAAGGCGAACATGCCGATCAGCTTGCCCACCGTGGCCTCGACGCCCCAGCGCGCGCAGGCTTCCAGGATCACCTCGGTGTCGGAATGGCCGCGCCAGGAGATCCCGTCCAGGTCGCGGCGCAGTTCCTTGGCGTTGTAGATTTCGCCGTTGTAGACGATGACATGACGCCCCGCCGCGCCGACCATGGGCTGATGCCCGGCCGGGGACAGGTCGATGATGGACAGGCGGGCCTGCGCCAGCGCCACGCCGGATGGGGCGTCCACCCACACGCCGCGGTCGTCCGGGCCGCGATGGGTCATGGCGCGGGCCATGGCGTCGGCGTCCCGTTCCAACGCCCCCGCGTCGGTGGACGCGATCAAATCCAGATAACCGGCGATACCACACATGTCCGGGGTCAGTCCTCGGGTCTGTTGGCCGTGCCGACCACGCCGTTGGGGCCGAGCCGCACGTCGATATTTTCCAACCCTGCTTCTTCATGCCAGCGTTGGAAGGTTTCGGGCGTCTGGGGAATGTCGAATCGGGGCGACAGCATGTCGAAGGTGTCGAGATACGCCCATTCCTTGAGCGTGGCGTCGTCGGCGTCGGGCATCTGGGTGGAATAGTCGGCGATCAGCAGGCGCCAGTTGATGGCTTCGCCCACGCGTGGGATGCGGCGGATCACCCGCGCCAGCGGCCACATCAGATTGATCCAGCCCTTGCACAGGCGATAGAGCTTTTGCGGATCCATGGTGCGCGTGAACGGCCGCACCCAATAGCGGGTGTTGAGGTAGTAGCGCTTGAAGGTCTTGAGATAGATGTCGGTCGCCAGCTTCGCGCCGGGCTTCAGCATCCGGGTCAGGGCCAGAAAAGAGGCGTGCGGGTCAGGCGTGTGTTGCAGCACGCCGAAACAGAACACCTTGTCGAAGGACGCTTGCACGAACGGCATTTCATAGATGTTGGCCTGCACCAGAAGCAGGTTGTCGTGTCCACCATTGGACGCGTAGTTCGGTTCCACCGCCTGGGAATAATCGAACGACACCACCATCGCGCCGGTGCCCAAAAGATGCTCGGTAAACCGTCCCGAACCGGACCCAGCCTCCAGGATCACTTGGCCTTCCAACTCGCGGTCCCAACCGCTGACCCCGAACACCCGCTCCTCGGACATTTTGTGGTTGGCGTCGGCGTCGAACTGGGTGCGGGCATGGACCTGCCATTCGAAGCCGAAATTGGCGGCGTAGTTGTCGGCGTCGACGAAGCGGGGAATGAAATTGACGATGGGATAGGTGAAGCCGGACCGCGTGAGCAGTTGCCCGGACTTCACGTGGTCGTTCTCCATCACCGCGTCGAACAGATGCAGTTCCACACCGCTTTTGGGACAGCGCAGGTATTTCAAGTGTTCCAAACGCATGGTTCAGTCCGCCGTTCTTACATGTTCGACCAGGTCCTTCAAGGCGTCCTCCAACGGGCGTGGGGTCCAGCCCAGAACTGTTCGCGCCTTGGTATTGTCGCCAAACGACACCATGGTTTCGCCGGGGCGCATGCCCCGTGCCCCAAAGTCCAACAATGCCCGGTCCGCACCGACGGCGTCAGCGAGGCCTTCCAACAAGGTCTTCACCCGCGTCGCCGCACCGGAACAGATGTTAAAGACGTCAAATGTTTGGCGGTGGAAGTCGTCCGCCAGCTTGACGTAAGCATTGCACAGATCCCTAATCCCTAAGAAGTCGCGCTTCTGCTCACACGGCGACAGCCCCGCCGTCTTGCCCGCGACCAGTTGCCGGGTCACGAAATCCATCAGCTTGCCCGGCGCGTCCAGGGGCCCCACCGGAATGTACAGCCGCGCCACCCGCGTGGCCACGCCGTACTGGCACGCCAAGCGGTGCGCCTCGACCGTTTCGGCCAGCTTGGACACGCCGTAGGGCAGGTCCGGCCAGCACACGTCGTCTTCGCGGTTGGCGGCGTCGGAGGCGCTGTATTCCATGCTGGACCCAGTGACGATCACGCCGCAGCCGCGTCCGTACAGGGTGCGGTACAACGGCTCCAGCGCCACCACGTTCAACGCCAGGGATTTTTCCAGGTCGTAGTCCCGGCTGGCGTAATTGTCGGCGTAACCCGCGTGCTGCACCCACAAAACGGGCGCGTATTCGTCTACCAACACCGCCGCCGCATCCGCGTCGGTCAGGTCGCACACCGCGAACGCGACACGCCCTGCGATGAAGTCCAGCCGTTGGGCGCGGATCCCGTCGTAAGTTTCGCGCGCACGGCTGGTCACCGCCACCACGGCCCACCCGGCGTCGGCGTAGGCGCGCGCCAGATGGCAGCCGACGAAGCTGCTGGCGCCCGTGACGATGGCTGTGCGTTCAGGAGGCTGGGCACGCCCCACCATTTTGCGGTAGGGCCTTTCAATTGCCATCAGCCATATAGCCATTGATCTGTTGCGATGTGACGGTTTGAGGGTCCACGCCTTCCGCGACCAACTTGTACCAAGACAGGGTCTTGTCGACCGCCGTATTGAAATCCCATCTTGCACGCCAATCCAACTTACGCTTTGCTTTCTCACTGCTCAACGTGAGCAACTGCGCCTCATGCGGTGCGTTCGGATCGACCTTTTCCACCACGCGCGCCCCCCCCCAGCTTGCTGCCGCCTGGAATGCCAACTCACGGACAGGGCGGACATCCTCATTGTCGGGCCCGAAATTCCATGCGCCACACGCATTCTCGTCCCCGCCGAGAAGACGCTGCGCAAGTAACAAATAGCCTGACAAGGGTTCGAGAACATGCTGCCAGGGCCTTACAGACAACGGATTACGCACGACCGCATCTTCCCGAGCCATAAATGCACGGACACAATCAGGAACGATCCGATCTTTTGACCAATCGCCGCCACCGATGACGTTCCCAGCCCGTGCTGAAGCCGCACCGAAATCGGACCGCCCCGCCCAAAAAGACTTTTGATAACCTTCGAAAACGATTTCTGCTGCCGCCTTGGAGGCGGAATAGGGGTCATGTCCGCCCAGCTCGTCATTCTCCCTGTAACCCCAGTCCCATTCCTTATTCCGATAACACTTATCGGTGGTGACGAAAATTAAAGCCTTGACGTCTGGGCACAGGCGAATGGCCTCGAGCAAATTCACACTGCCTCCGACATTTGTGTCAAACGTGTATTTTGGCTGAACATAGCTTTCCCGAACCAGCGACTGAGCCGCCAAGTGCATCACCACTTCCGGTTTCTCAGCCTCCAGCACCGATTGAACGGCGTCCAGTTCCCGGATATCACCGTCATGATGCGCAATCCGGTCACGTAACCGCAATTGATCAAACAACGGGGCGTCCGGTTCAGGAGGCAAGGAGAACCCCGACACTTCCGCCCCCAGGTTCAACAGCCATTCACACAGCCAGCTTCCCTTGAAACCGGTGTCGCCAGTGACCAGGACCCGCCGTCCCTTGAAAACCGTATAATTCATGGGCATTACCGCTTGATCCAGGATGCCGTGTTGTTAGCAACGAGAGAGTTGAGAAATTCAAAATCCCTATACGTATCCATGCACTGCCAAAACCCGTTGTGACTATACATCATCATTTGACCATCCCGGGCTATGCTGCGCATGGGATCATTCTCCAATGTCTGATCATCACGCCCCGGCGCTAGGTAGTCGAAGAGCTCACGCTGGCAAACCATGAACCCACCGGAAATGCGCCCGCCCGTGGCCTGAGGTTTTTCGTTGAATTCTACAATCCGCCCCTCTTCGTCATGGTCCAATTCGCCGAAACGTCCGGGCGGGCGTACGCCAGAAACGGTCAGAAGCTTGCCATGTGACTTATGAAACGCCAGCAACTCATCTAGGTTGATATCGCAAACGCCGTCGCCATACGTCAGCATGAAGGTTTCATCCTCGCCGATATGGCGTTCAACCTTTTTCACCCGCGACCCCGTCATGGTGTTCTCCCCGGTTTCAGCCAGGGTGACACGCCAGTCAATCTGTTGGTCGGCTTGCTCAAACGTGAGCTCCCGACCGTTGGCAAAGTCAATGACAAGATCGGAGACCCGAACGCGATAATTCAAGAAATAGTCCTTTATGACATGCCCTTTGTAGCCCAGACACAATATAAAGTCCTTAAAACCATAGTGGGCATAAGAATGCATGATGTGCCAAACAATCGGATAGCCACCCACCGGGATCATCGGCTTGGGCAGGCTATCGTCGATGCCACGAATCCTGGTTCCCTTCCCCCCACAGAGGATCACAACTTTCATTGCCATCTCCACCTGTCCGTTCAACGCCCACGGTCACACAACGTGCTCCGGACATCCGCCTTCGGACATTTGTTTTTTTCATGTTCTCGGCCACCGGACGATAGCGTATTCCACCATTCCTTACAACGCTAGTGCACTGACTCTGGCAGAAGGTTCACCGGAAACCTATTCACATCAATATGTTGACCATGTAATTGGTGAATATTCTGTTTCTGTCAGTGCACTAGCCGACTAGGCGGTGCACCTTCTCCACCCCTGGGCCAATAACCGCATTGACTATAGCGCACTCATCCAAGGCCCCGACACTACCACCAACTGTCGGATCCGGGTGCCCCGCATTGCCCATGCCATTTTCAAAGAGATTTTTGAGAAGCGCCGTCAGTTCGTCAGCCGTGGCAACGCTGTTCGAGACGCTGTCCGGAACCTTGTCATATGAAACCTGACAGTCAATAGCGACGTTGATCGCTGGAATCCCGCCGACCAATGCGTCAAATGCGACCCCTGAATTGTTGTAGAGCAACACATGCGCATTTGCCATCAGGGTACGGATGCTTTCGAACGACGCCTCATATCTATCTGCATTTTCCCCAAGGATTTCCCGCACATACCGGTCCAGACGGGACTTGAAGGCTTTGTCCAGGTGTGGGTGAAAATTAACGACCATTCGTGCGCCGGGAATATTTTTCAATGCCTCACTGGCCTTTCCGACCAAATCTGCGGATTCGTGAAAATCAACAGATGTGCCGACAAGTATACGGCGCTCACTAGCTGGCCCGGGTGAGCTTTTCACTGCACCGGCAGAGGGAACTGCATGAAAGCGCAAGCTGCCTCCCATCGTCATCCCGTCTTCAGGCACCCCATAACTGGAAAGAACGCTGAAATACCACTTGCCCATGACAATGACGTGGTCAGGAAAGAACGCTGAGCCGACAAGCGTTCGGGAGGGAATGAAGCCGAGATAGCGTGTGGCAAACGGTGCGGACTGACAGGCCACCGCCCGCACATCCGGTAATTGCGCATGTATTCCCGCAACCAGAGCTCTTTCCAGACCTTGGTTTTCATACGGATAAACGATGCTCTTAGGAGTCAAACCATGCTCTTTCAAGAACTTGGCAATATCGCCATACGCATATGCTTGCGTGGGCTGAGGCTTCGACAAATCCTTCAACCGCTCCCAATCAAACAGCGGTGTGATGTCGATACCTCCCAGAACGATTTTACCCTTGAGACGGCGATTCATCCGCCAGCTCTCCCAGGCGCCTCGCAAAACCGTGGAAAACGAATACATCTCGCAGGTCATGACGACCGGATCGTGGGCGAAACAAACATTACGCGCAATGTCCGGGAAGTGGTGCACCCAACCGAGCGGGTTTGCAATAAACCCGACATTCAGGCCTGAGCGGCGCAGGATGTCCGGCAACAAGGAAAGGTGGTTGATTCTGGCTGTTTGCTTTTCCATATTGAACGTCTCGCCATCGGTCCAGTCAAATAGCAAAACGTCGCAGGATCGCAACGCATCCCAGGGGATCGGTTTTTGCCCACGCAGCTTTTTCAGCACCCCCTGGTGTTTGAGGTGTCGGGACATGACGCCAAGACGCACCTTGACGGCTTTCCAGTAATACCCCAACACCGATGAACTGAACCGCCCCTTCAAACCCAGTCCATTCGCATGCGCGGTCTGCAGCAAAAAATATGCGGCTTCCCGCCCCTCCACGAAAAATATATGCGCGCCACCATCCGCCAAAATGTCCCACACTGCGAGAAAGCGCGTGGCGTTCAGTTGCAGATCCCCGGCAAACGGGCTGCGGTCTGCGATCAAGCTCGCGTTCCATGCTAACGCATCAGCATCTTCAACCACGATTTGACGGTCTAAATTGACCAAATCATCGGCGTAACGGTCCGCAATCTCATTGAACCGCGCCCCTAAAACGCCCAACGCGCCATTGTCCGGCAACATCTTCTTCAGGGATAGGACGTCCTCAACCTCCCCACCGAGAACCCAAACGGTGAAAGGCCCCCGTTCGGCCATGCGACGGAAATCCTGTGGCGACGCCTCAGCAAGGAGCCGTATTTCCCCGTATGTGTTGGATGACTGTCTAGCTTTCGAACCTGGCACGCAGGATCTCCGTTGCCTCACCACCTCAATCAGGCTAACAACACGCCATCGTGCCGGCCACGACATCGGGGGGCGCAGTACGCATCTTCATCAAGATGCGAACAACTCATCGACCGTAACAGAGCGTATCCCCAAACGCTCACGCTCGCCTTCCGTCATCAGCGCAACGAGGCACCCGTCCGTTTCCTTAAGGGATTTCACGTGGCGTTGTTCCTCAAGAGGTCTATTGATGAAACCATCAAACATCGAGCTAAGTTTCTTGTAAATTTTATCGCCCTCAGGGGTAAATTCCTCAGCCATCCTGACCAACGCCTGGAACTCGTCCGGGAAATGAACGTACAACGGGAACGTCCGATACAATCCCTCCAGTTCAAGTTCGCTCAGTTCTGGAAGTTTGAGGATGCCGGGCTTGGACAGGTTCGTTTCACTGATGTAGGGAATTGATGGGTCCAGAAAGCCGTTTTCCGCCGCAACGTCGTAAAGTTCACACCCCCGGAAAGGCGCAAACGCCGAAATCGTCAAGCGGCTACGTGGGTTAATGCGTACAACCTCGCGGCTGAATTTGATGGTTTGGTAGACAAGATCTTTGGTCTCGAACGGAAAACCAAGAATCATGTTCGCCGATGCACCCTGTTCGCATTCATCAAGCAGTTGAAACACCTCATAGATCACGTCGTCCTTGGTCCCGCGGCGGACAACATCACGCCGAAAATCCTGATCGCCGTGTTCAACCCCCACGGACAGCCAGTACATCCCGACCTCCTTGAGTCTTTCAATGTAATGGCGACGCAGCGTCTCCGGACGAGTCTGTATCCAGAACGGAATGCGGATATCCTTGTAGCCCTCGATGAATTCGTCAAATTCACGGTTGCTCATCGCCAAAAAGGTTTCGCTGTTGAAATAGAAGAACTCCGGACTGTACAGCGCTAAGTCCCGCTTGAGGCTTTCAAGAATGTGCTTGATGGAACGCTTGCGGAAAAAGCCGGTGTCGTTCTGTTTCTCGAAGATCTCCTCCAACTTAGGCTCGGCACAAAACGAGCACTTATAAGGACAGCCCCGCGAAAATTCGACGGGAATGGTGCGGAACAGATTGCCGCGCATGGGGCGCAGCAGCATGCCGTCATCGATCACAGAAAAATCGGGCGGTGGCAATGTCTCCAGGTTTTCCAGACGGCGTTTGTTTTGAACCACGCCGTCGGCTGTTTTGACCCAGAGCCCTTCGACATCGTCGTAGGTTTCCCCGGCCATCATGCGCTGGCACAGTTCCAGCAGGGCGCTTTCCCCCTCGCCGACGCATATCATATCCAGCGATTGCTCCTGGATGGCGACTTCCGGGGCCAGGGTGGGAAACACACCGCCCGCAATGGTTGGAACATCGGTAACTGTTTTGGCATGCTCCATAAGTTCGACACCCCTGCCGAACACGCTTTCGACGGCACTCATACCGACCAGATTGGGCTGGAAGTTTTTGATCAGGGCCGTGAGGTCCTCCGTCACCTTGACTTCAGGGTCAAGAGGGGTCACTCCCTTTTTTGAGTAATCAACGGGAATGGTGCTTTTAAGAGTATCCGAGCGCAGTTCGTTTTGGTCGAAATCACCTTCCATTTTGTAGCGGTATGGAGCAAAAACCTTGACCTGTATGTCGTGCGCCTTCAGCATTCCCGCAAGACAGGCAATGGCAAGTGGAAAACCCGTCTGCATATACAAAGAGGGATAAACAAGTAACACTCTAAATGCGCTCATCGCTCACTCACCCATATCTCTGTTGCTCCGCGCCTGCCCAGCGGCCCAGTTTGTCTCAATTGGGGTGCACACCCATTTGTTGTTTGGCCCACGCAATCATTTGAGCCAAACCGTCATCCAGCCCGGTTTCCCACCGCCAGCCTAATTCTCTGCTGATCCTCGATGTATCAGCCACCGAACCGAATAGATCGCTTGCTGTGCCCGACTGTTCCTCAACCGGATAATCAGAGGGCAACTGCAACCCTCGCATCAAGGCTACAATAACGCCTTCAACCGTCGTCTTTATGCCTGTCCCAACATTGTATGCCAGCGAGGGTGTCGTATCCATATCCAGAACGGCTCGAAACGCCGAAACGACGTCGGCAATGTATACAAAATCACGGTACCGTGCAAACGACCCGGTCACGGGAAGCAATTCGCCCCTGAGCAGGTACGCAAGGTAAATGCTGACCATGCCCTGGTAAATGTTTCCCAGGTTCTGTCCCGGACCGTAGACGTTATACAGACGCAACGACGTGGGACTGAGGCCATCCCCAGCCATCACGCGCAGATAATTTTCGGAGGCGAGCTTGGAAACGCCATAATGTGAAATGGGGATGCATGGCGCTTCTTCGTCGAGAGGGGCGGCGGCCTGACGTCCGTAGACGGTCATGGAGCTGGCGTACAAAAAGCGCTTCACCCCTTTCTTCAAACACCATTGGCCCAACAACATGGTCGAACCGACATTCGCCTGCATGTCCGCATAGGGGTCCTTCTGACCGATGTAACCCGAAGACTGTGCCGCCAGATGTATGACGCCATCAAAAGCGGCATCCGGCAACAGCCCCATGCTGTCGGGCCGCGCCAGATCGCACTCGACAAACTGCGCGCCCTCAGGAATATTCGAAACTAACCCCGTCGATAGATTGTCGGCGACGACCACCTCGTGGCCATCAGCCAAGAGGCTGCGAGCTAAATGGGATCCGATGAAACCGGCGCCACCCGTGACCAGGTAAGAGCCCACTTATTCCTCCGAACCCAAGGGAAACTGCACGGGCATTCCCGTGTCATTGGACTGGTAGAGCGCGTTGAGAATTTCCACGGCCTTGCGCCCTTCGCGTCCGTCGGGCACATCTTCGACTCCCCGCCCCGTCTTCAGCACGCGCGCGACACGGCGGTACATTTCAATGTGCCCAAATCCGTAGACGGTTGGCGGTTCGTAATCGGCGGACATGACCTTCTCGTCGTCTTCTGGATCAGGAGTGGCAAAATCCCATTCCAGGATCTTGTTCATCGACTTTCCGCCAATCTTCACTGTACCCGTTTCCCCCATCAGGGTGATGCTCCCTTCTCGGTCGTCCGGATAGGTCAACACAGACAGGTCCAGATTCCCAATGACGCCATTCTTGAACTTGATGATGCCGGAACCGTGCGTTTCGACCTCCACGGGCCGCAAACGCGTGGACATGCATGCGAAAGCGTATTCGGGGACTGCTCCAACCAGCCATTGCATCGTGTCAATGTAGTGGACGGACTGATTCGTGAAGACCCCGCCTGCCATGTCGCGTTTTCCCCGCCAACCGTTGTCTTCCGAGTAGTAATTCAGGCCCCGGTGCCAACGGACAGTCACATTGCAGGTCAGAAGCTCACCGAAGCGCCCCTTGTCCAATGCGTTTTTTAACAACAGGTTCGTCGCATTGAAACGATTCTGCATGACGGTAAACAGCCGCACCTGCTTTTCGTCGCAAAGACGGATCAACTCGTCCGCCTCGTCAAGTCGCATGCCCAGCGGCTTTTCGCACATGACATGAACACCGCGTTCAGCCGCCATCATTCCGACCTGCGGATGCAATCCGTTCGGCACGTTAACGGTGACAAAATCCAATTCTTCATTATCCAGGAGGTCATCAACGCTGGTGTAGGCGCGTACCCCGTTCTTTGCGCCCCATTCCTCGGCGCGGCTCTTGTCGGTATCGCAAACGGCAACAAAATCGAAATCGTCATTGTCCTTGAGCGTGGAGTAATGAGCCGTCCGGCTAACGCGCCCACATCCGATAACAGCTGTGCGGATTTTCCCGTCGATCATGATATAACAAACCTGACTTTCATGGCTGGCAAGGGGTTGGCAATTTCTGGCAAATGCAACAAAATCGCCCCAACTTAACGCCACCACTCATTACCAATGTTTTAGACCCCTGTAAAACTATTAAGGTGCCTTCCATGCCTCTCCCGGCCCAGTGTCCCATTTGTTCCGCAGAACACCACGTCCAATCCGTCGTCTCACGCCACGTATACGGCGGCAAGAAGGGACAGGCGATTTTTCATTGCGAGCAATGCGACATCCGCTACCTCCACCCAGGCCTAAGCCACGAAGAGGAGGCAAAACTTTACGCCGAAGAATTCGAGAAGTTCATGGAAAAACGCTCTTCCCATGATGCTGGATGGGAAACCCCGGAAGCACATATAGAGGCCAACGCCAGGGAGGCGGCCCGCAGAAGCGCCTTTCTCTTATCCCGTCTCCCTGCTCGCGGGAAAGTCCTGGAAATCGGCTGCTCTTCGGGTTTCATGCTTCATGAGTTGAAGGCCAAGGGATACGACTGTGTCGGCGTTGAGCCATCGGGTGTTTTCTCCGACTACGTTAAACACCGTGGAATCGCATGCTTCAATTCCCTGGACGACCTTCTGTTCGACCCGGCGCATGCCGACGGCTTTGATGTCGTGCTGCATTATTACGTGATGGAACACATCAGCGAGGTGACGGAATTCCTCGATCGCCAAATTCACATGCTCAAACCTAGCGGCATCATCGTTTTCGAAGTCCCCAACGCAACGGATGCACTGAGTAGTTTATATGACATTGCCGCATACGAGAAGTTCATCTGGGTGGTTTCCCACCGATGGTACTTTTCAACCCGTTCAATGGAACACCTTTTGCGAGGATTCGGGATGGAATTTGAGATTCACATGGATCAAAGGTATGACCTCTCGAATCATCTGACGTGGGCGATTGACGGGCGACCCGGAGGCCATGGTCGTTTCACCAATGAACTCGGCCAGGATCTTGAAGATCATTACAAACGCGCCCTGGTCGCCGCCGGCAAAGGGGACACCCTGACGGTCGTCGTTCGCAATGCGCCCTGCCCCTAACTATGCATTCCAGAAGGGCTGTTCACCGGGGTTAGACCCTATATATCCGACATTCCCCAGATAAAACAGCATTTTACTGACATGAAATCGCGATTCTGCTATAAGAATCATGGTGTTATCGCGCGGCTTCGGTGGCCAGCAGCGTTTTTTTTGACGGTGAAGCCCCGGGCCTTCAAGGTAAGCGTCCGGTCATGGCCACTTGTTCAGAGTGGATGCAGGAATTCGCTTGTCAGTATGGCGTTGAGTGCGGCCTCGAGGGATAGTCCCTGATAGACGCGGAATCCGGCGCATGATCACCAAATTCGCCGCCGAAACCGGCCGCCCCTGGTAATACACGCTGCTGCGGCTGAGGTTCAGAACCTCTGCCTGCCGCGTTACCGGCAACTGATGCTCCCGGTTGATCATTTCTTTACGCTCAGCAGGCCGGCCTTGCTGAGCGCGCCGGCTAAAAAATCATTTTCCAGCGCAAGCTGGCCTATCTTGGCGTGCAACACTTTCAGGTCCACCGGGGCCTCCGGCGTCCCGGCCGAGGTGCCGCCGAAAACTCCGGCCGCACCCTCCAGTAACTGCGACCGCCACGTCGTGATCTGGTTGGCATGAACATCAAACTGCTGCGCCAACTCGGCCACCGTCTTGTCGCCCTTGATGGCGGCCAATGCCACCTTCGCCTTGAAGCCCGGCGCATGGTTCCGTCTCGTTCGTTTCGTCATAACCGGATCGGCAGTCCGAACTCATTGACCAGGGCATGAATAAAATCTCCAGAACATGGGGCTCCGCATTCATGTTCAAGCGCTGGCCAACCAACCGCCACGGCGGAGAAACGCCGAGCCCCAACGCCAATATGTCCTTCGCGTCCATCGTCAAACCCTCCGTCGTCGTCAATAACGACAAAGGGTAATCGATCATGCCCTATCTCACCGACTGAATTCCACGTGTTGCGTCGAGGAGCCATAAAATGCAGCACGATTAGGACAGGCGCGTTTCGGGTCCGCACAGTTTTTTGCCATTTTTCCCTTTATATGTGTGGGGATTCCAGAATAATGTCTCATTGAATTGCAGAATGCTTCCCGATGACTATTTGAGGCCGAAAATGCGCATTTGGTATAAATTTACAGCCGCCCCTCATAACATTGTAAATAAAGATGGCAAAAACCCGACAAAAAATGACAATGATGAATTCATACGCCACGCAACCCTGATGGGAGGATATAACGCTGAACAGAACTACGACAGTCGCGAATCCTTTTTCGAAAGATATTTAATTCAAGAAGGTTATGGAAGAACACTTTTCTACGACAAATTTCTCCGCGAAAATCTTACCTCAAACATGCACATTCTATCCATTGCCAGCGGCCGTGCAGCTAACGAATTGGCCCTAATTCAAGACGGTTTCGACGTTACATGTTCAGATTTGAAAACACCGGACTGCATGACTGAAACACGAAGCCTATTTGGAGACATCGATTATCAAGAGATAAATGTATTAAACCCTCCAAAAAAAATCGGGTACGATGCAGTTATTAGCCTAAGTCTGATATATAATTTTAATGATGATGATCTTAAATGTTTTTTTTCCAATATTTCTGATACGCTCCATGTTAATGGGATTCTATTATTAGACTACGTTGCCGCGCCTGACAATATATGGTCATTCTTGTTAGATAATGTCTATCTACCGGTAGAAGCTTGTGCTTACGCTGTATTTCGAACGATTAAAGACCGCCGCTTACATACGGTCACCCGTACCTTTCATGGCTACAGAAGGTCAAATACTGAGATTGAAGCCGCGGCTGCTAACGCAGGCCTAGAGTTACGTGCATACGCTGAAGGATGTTATTTAGTTGAGTTTCATAGGGGGTACTTGTTACCCAAAATTTTAGGCAGTTCAATTTGCAAGTCGGTTTTGTCGTTCATTGGACGTAGAATGCCTTATGTTCGAATGGGGGCGTTCGTCCGCACACGCCATTTTCAGCCTGCTTGAAGAACAATGCGATCTGAAAAGTTCGGTGGACTTCGATTTCATCATAGAACGCCCAGCCATGATAACATGGGGAATAGATAGTGTCCCCGGACGTGGTGTATGAGGCGGTTTGACGCCTGTCTCCGGCGGTTGGCGCCGCCGGTTTATTCCGCCGCGATTTGCAGCGTCTCGATGTCTTCAGGTTGACACAGCTCCTCGACGGTTTCCAGCGTCATGTACCGGCGGGTGACGGCCCACTCGTCATTTTGCTCCAGCATCAGCGCGCCGACCAACCGGATGACGGCGGCGTCATTGGGGAAGATGCCGACAACGTTGGTGCGCCGCTTGATGAGAACGCCGGAGCAATAATCCCTCATTGAAGCGGCCGGAATGTCTGGTTGCGC
>JADGBG010000148.1 GCA_015231605.1 Alphaproteobacteria bacterium
ACCCCCCCGCCCAGGCGGGCGGGTTGAGCCAGAATTCGCGGCGGTGCGCCTTGAGCCACACCACCAGCGCTCGGTTGACGTAGAGTTGGTCCCACGCCTCGTTGCGCTTGTGGTGGCGCTTCCAGCCCTTGGCCGTGCGGCTTTCGGCGCACACCTCGTCGAAATATCCAGCCGTGTCCGCCAGAACGGCTGCGAAGTGGACATAGCGCGGGCCCGGCGCATCCAGCGCCAGGGCGGTCAGCACGTCGTCTTTCAGCAAATTCGTGTTCAGCGTCAGCACCGGAATCTCGCCCCGCGCCCCCGCGTGGCGGTCCTTGCGCTGGCTGTCCGGATAACTTTCCACGACCCGCGGCTGGTAGTCTCGCGGGTTGGGTTCGCCGCGCACCAGACGCACCCGCGCGCCCAGGCCGCGCCCCTTGGCGCGGGTCCAGAAATCCTGCGCGCGGGCGTAGACGCCGGGCGCGCCCTGGCTGTCCACGCCGACCAGGCGCGGTTTCATGGCGCGGCCCGTGCCGTCGGCCAGCGGCCAGGCGCGGTCCACCACCTCGGCGAACAGCAGGTCCCAATCTTCATCGTAGCGAGCGGGGTCCAGCTGGCGTTCGGCCCCGTCCGGCGCGCGGAACACGCGGTATTTGGCGACCACCCAAGTCTCGGCCTCGACGCCGTGGGCCTGGACCTGGACGTCGAACCATGTGCCCTGCACGTCGACAAAGGCGGTCAGGAACCGCGCCCCATCGGGGACGATTTCCAGCGCGTAGGTTTCGTCCCGGGCGCGGGCGGCCAGATCCTCGGCGTTGACGCCTTCCAGTTCGGCGGCGGCGCGTTCCAGGTACGGCAACGCCTGGTCGACGTTGACGGTGACGCGCAGCGGTTCTTCCTCGCCGGTCGCGCGGTAACTTTCCAGTGCCGTCAGATAGCGTTCCACCAGCGACGGCCAGGACTGAAACGCCGCCGCGACGCCCTTCAGCCAGAAACTGGCGATTTTCGAACGCCGTCCTTCGCCGTGGATGCGGCCTTGGGCGTCGATGGTCTGGCCTTCCTTGAGCCACCTTGCGTTCGCCAGCATCCAGGAACGATGGCGTGGTTCGGTCGGATGGCCGCAATGCGGGCAGACCATCACCACCGCCTGGGCGGCTTCGTCAATGGGCGCGCCGTCGGGCCACGACAGCAGGGAAAAATCCCCTTCATAAAATCCGCCGCACTGCGGACACGGCCAGTACAGCCGCCGCCGGTCGCCGCGATTGTACAGCGACAGGATTCCGCCGGACGTCGGCGGCGCCATGTGCGGGTGTTGGCCGGGCTGTTTCCAGCGCGCGTCCACCAGCGGCTTGGACGGCGAGCTTTCCGCAACCACCATGCCGCGCGACCCAAACGTCTGGGGGCGTTTCTTGGCCAAGTCGAAGGCTTCGCCCTCGCCGCCCAGCGACGCCTTGAAGCGGTCGTAGTCGGTGAGGTACACGCGCGGGATCGGATCGCCCGACAGGGTGTTTTCCGACGGCCAGCCGATCTGCAGGTACATGTCGCCGCGATAGCGTTTGTCGAATATATTGTCGTCGGTCTTCACCGGCGATACCCGCCGCGCCACGGCGGGGATGTCGCGGTGCATCTGGTCCACCCGGGTCAGCGAAAAATCGCGTGCTTTGCCCTGCGTCTTTTCCACCACCAGAGTGCGCATCGGGTCGCACATGATCGAATGCAGCACCGCGTTGTCCACCAGCGACGCGGTTTTCAACGATTGCGCCGGACCGGCGAACACGACGGCCTCGAACTCCCGCGATGGAATCAGGTCCATCGGTTCGACCATGTAGGGCGCGACCGAGTTGTCCCACGGCCCGACGTATCCGCCGGGGTTGTTGACGTATCGGTACTTTGCGGCGCACTCGGAAACCTTCATCTGCCGCGGCGGCAGCAGGGCCTCGGCGGCCGCCAAGCGCGGCACCTCCGGGGACAGCCAACCCGGATAGGTCGGCGATGGGTAAACCTCCTCAATCAGATCCGCGATGGACGGCGGCGGGGTTTGTTCCGTGGCGTTCGTCATCGCTCTTCATCAACTTGCGGGCCAGTTCGCCTTGCCATTCCAGGGTGCGCTCGTGGATCAGCGCCGCCGCGACGGCGGGCAGATCGCATTCGCGCTGCAAGTGATCCGCCAGCCCTTGCAATTGCGAGGCCAGGTACTGGAACACCCGCTCGAATTCCGCCTGAACTGTCTTGGCGTCAACCAGTTGTCCGCGTTCCCGCATGGCGCGGGCCTCGGCGAGAATGGTTCCTGCCATTTCCTTGCGCACCGCCATGGGCAGTTTCGCCTCGCCGGATACGTCGCCGCCTTCCAGGTCCAGGGTCCGCTGAACGGCGTCGATATGGCTGCGCCGCGCTTCCTCGGCGCGGCGTTCGGCGTCGGCGACGCTGTCGCGCCAGAGACGCAACTTGTCAGCGTCGATCTCATAGGCCTTGCCGTTTCCGCCCCACGTCACCACCGGACAACCCGCCCAGCCTTGATCGGAGGCAAGTCGCGATTTGATGTCCCCCAGCCATTTGTCGACTGTCGGTAGCGACACACCCCATGACCGCGCAACGTCGTCTTTCGACAAAAAAACCGCGCCGGCCATGTCGCTCATCTGACTAACCACAACAGAAACAACAACATAAGAGAAAAATAAAATCAAAAACCACCAAACCCCCGCGGTGTTCGTTACTCGCTGGGGACGTGGGTGGTGGGAAGGACCCGCACCACCCCCACGCAAAAGCCCCGGCGGGATGTACAGCACATCCCGCCGGGGCTTAATTGTTCCGGCCGAGTGGACATACTCAACCGTGTGGACATCATGTCAAATGATTTTTCGTTTTGCAAACACAGTCTGAGATAATCCGGATTTCATCAATACTTCCATGGAGATAAGGGTGCGCAAGGTCCGCTGACCACGTGGTCCGTCAGGGCCGTTTTCGCCATTTCATCGGCGACGCGGCCCAACGCCGCCCGCCACACGGTCCATTGCGCGCGGGCGTAGACGATCTCACTCCACGCCGGAACAAGACGATGCAGCACCCGCCACCCCTTGGCGTTGCGGTGGATGTCATAGCGCCGCTTCGGCTTTTCGGGCTTGCCCTTGCGGTTGACGGTCCGCACCAGCCGGGGCGTGACGCCGACCATGGCGTCCGGCCGGTCCGCCGCGACGGCGTGGGCGATGACGAGTTGGCGCGCCCCCGGGGTGAGAACGCGCACGACCGCGTCGTGCAACGCCTCGGCGTCGGGATGCACGCCGGGACCGACCCAATCCCCGGTGCGCGAACAATCCACGGCGCAGCCCAGCACCTCCAACTGCTGGATCATGCCGAACGCATTGCCGTAACCGCGCGGCCCCACCCCGGCCCGCGCCCCCACGCGGTCGACCCGCTGCGCGCCATAGGCCCATTGCAGCAAAACCTCGACATCGATTTTCGTTTTGACCATCTGCACCACCTCACCCCAGCCTTGCACCACGTCGTCACCAGTTCGAAATAACTTTAACTCTTTGATTTCTAATCAACTGCACCAGTGCACCAGTAAAAAGACACAAATCCCATCACACACGCGCCCATGAGCGTTTTCGGATTTATCTGGTGCAACTGGTGCACTGGTGCACATCGTTGATTGTCAACGACTTGCACTGCACCAGTTCGGACCGCTGCACCAGTTGAACTGGTTCATTCCTCCCAATTCACGGGCTGCCTGACAATGTCCTCGAACTGCGCGCGGCATTCATCTAGCGTGGGGAACCGCAAGCACCACATGCGGCGGCGCGCCGTCAGTCCATCGTCGGTTTCGTACGTATGGGTACGTTGTTTGCGCACCAGGCCCGACACCCAACGGCGTAGCTTCTTGCCGAACTGCCCGTCGGTGCGGCGGCGCTTGATGCCGATCTTTTCCGCCCACTTGACGTAGGCCTGATACAGCCCATCCGACGACACCCAGGCATCGTCGTCGTCCTCGGCCCCACTGCGCCATTCGACATGACCCGGCAGGAGCCCGCCCGCGCGCAGCCGTTCGTACCACCACGCGTCGACGTCCTCCATGGTGTCGAGCTTTTGTTCCAACAACCCCGCCGTCGCCGGAATGGCGCGCAGATCGACGCAGTCCAGATCGAACGTCAGCAGATAATGCAACAACCCCGCCAACCCACCGCCGTCCAGTTGCTCATCCATTTCGCGGAAATAGTCGGAGTTCTGCATGCAGTGGTCGCCGACGTCGAGAACGCCGAACCGCCGTTCCTCGAATCCCGCCGGAATCACCCAGTCGTTGTTCGATGAGATCATCAGGCGCAGGTAGTTTTTGACCTTGATGGCGTCAATGCCCTTGCGTTCGATATATTGGACCTTAGACGTCACCAGCCCCTTGAGGCGGCCTTCCGCCTGCTTGTCGCCCGCCCAAAACCCCTCGTCCGCCTGCAGCAACAGGCACGATTCCATGTGGTCATTGAATTGCCCCGTGATGTAGCGCGGCTCATCGACCAGGGAATAATGCGCCGGAAACAGCCGCCCGATGACCTCGCCCACCTTGGTCTTGCCCGTGCCCTGCTTGCCCCGCAGAACCAGGGCCGTCCCCAGCTTGGCGCGCGGTTTCTGCACCATGTGCGCAAACCACCCCATCACCCAGCGGTACAGACCATCGTCGCCGTGACAGACATTGTTCAGGACGTGGTCGCGGTATATAGAAAAATCACCGGTCGAATCCGGGTCGACGGCGAACCCGCGCCACAGGTTGTAACACCCGTCCAACTCCCGCCCGGGCTCGAACACCACGCGGCTGTACTGACGGCGTTGCGCACTGTCCAGCCAGGCGTCCGCGAACGACGTCGGGCGCGGCTGGCCCGGCAGCCACAGGACATGGTTGCGCCACCATTGCTCGAACGCGGCAATGGACAGGAACCGCAACACGGGCTGACCGTCCTCGTCCACGTCCTCATGCAACACCACCGCCTTGGCCCCAACCAAAACCAGAGCATAGGATTGGTTCATATCGGCGACCATCTTGGCGACCTTATCGCCCTCACGGAGAGGGGGGGCCGCGCCGCCAAAATCACCCTTCCCGCCCTTGGGCGGCTTGAACACCGCGTCAGCCATGCGCGCCGTCCTTTGCGCCGTCCCCGCCCGCGCCGTCCCCGGGCGTGGCGGCCGCTTCCGCCGCCAGCAGCGCAATGGCGGCGTAGTTGATCAACCCCAACACCTCGCGTTCGAACGCGTCCATACCCCGCGCGCGCAGCAGCACGACGGCTTCGCCGGCCTTTTTTTCCGCCTGTCCCAGCGGATAGCCGACGCCCTGGTGGCGCGCGATGGTCATGGACCGCTGGTCCTCGAAGCGCCGCTGGTCGAGCGCGTGGCGCTCGGCCCCCTTGCCCGACGCCGCCTGGTCGAGCGCGCGTTGCAGCACCCCCGCCAACGCCTAGTACCCCGCCGGAACCGAAATCATGCGCGGCCCACCCCCGGATCCCGTCCCGGACCCCGCCGCCGTTTTTTTGGTCATGCGCACATTCCCCTTTGTCCATCGCCGTCCGGCCCCAGGCAGATCGCCACCACCGTCACGCCCGCCACCGGCGCGGCCCCGTTCTTCCCGGTGCGGGGCGCGGACATCCGCGTCAGGACAAACCCCCGCCCGTGCCGCTCGAACCGATACCCCCACACCCACGCGCTCATGCCGCGTCCTCCGCGACGCCGTCCATCACCGCCACCTCCGGATGCACGGCGCGCGCCTCGCCCGGCGGCTTGACCCGCAAAAGCGCATAGACCTTGGCGGCGAACGCCACGTCCGGCACGCGGATGCGCGCAATGCCGTCGAACAAATCGGCGAACAAATCCCCGCCCGCGTCGAGCAACACCGCCCCCCGGCACCCCGCGCGCAGCCAATCCAGCGGCGTGGCGTACAGCGTCAGCGGCGCGCCCTCGGCCCGCGCCCAGTCGACCGCGTCCTGGCCAAGCCATACCGGCCCCCACCGTTCGCCGCCCAACCGCAACCACCAGCGCCCGGGATCACGCGGATCGAACGCCACCAGCTCGCGGATCTCGGCGGCG
>JADGBG010000149.1 GCA_015231605.1 Alphaproteobacteria bacterium
GACGCGCTGACCTTCGCCAACTTCATCTGCAACGAACAGGGCTTCGATCCGATTTCCTTCGGCACCACCGTCGGCGCGGCGATGGAGCTGTTCGAACTGGGCGCGTTGACGCTCAAGGAAACCGACGGCCTGGATCTCAGTTGGGGCAACGCGGAAGCGCTGACCATCCTCGCCGAACTGACCGGGCGGGGCGAAGGCTTCGGCGCGGAAATCGGGCTGGGCTCCAAGCTGCTCACCGAAAAGTACGGCCATCCGGATCTGTCCATGTCGGTGAAGGGCCAGGAATTCCCGGCCTATGACGCGCGCGGCATTCAGGGCATGGGCCTGACCTACGCCACCTCCAACCGGGGCGCGTGCCATCTGCGCAGCTACACCGTGTCGTCGGAGATCCTGGGCATTCCGGAAAAGACCGATCCGCTGGACAGCACCGGCAAGCCGGGTCTGGTGAAGGCGTTCCAGGACGTGACCGCCGCGGTGGACAGCTCGGGCGTGTGCCTCTTCACCACCTTCGCCTGGTCCATGCAGGACATCGCCCCGCAGATCGACGCCGCGTGCGAAGGCGACTGGACGGTCGAAAAGCTGTTGGAAGTGGGCGAGCGCGTGTGGAACCTGGAGCGCAAGTTCAACATCGACGCCGGCTTCACCGCCAAGGACGACACCCTGCCCAAGCGCTTGCTGAAGGACGCGGCCAAGGTCGGCCCGGCCGAAGGCAAGGTCAACGAGTTGGGCAAGATGCTGCCCGAATACTACCAACTGCGCGGATGGACGGCCGACGGCGTGCCCACCAACGAAACGCTCGACCGGTTGAAACTGTGAGCGGGGAGGCGGCGATGCGCTATCTCATCCTGGGCGCGGGTCCGGCGGGGGTGAGCGCCGCCGAAACCCTGGTCAAGGCCGATCCCGAAGGCCACGTCACCGTGGTCGGCGGGGAACCGGGCGAACCGTACGCCCGCATGGCGATCCCCTACGTGCTGACCGGCAAGATCGACAAGAGCGGAACGCACTTGCGCAAAACGCCCGGTTATCTGCAAAGCCTGGGCGTCACATACATCGAAGGTCATGTGCACAGCGCCAAGCCGTGCGCCAAGACGGTGCGCTTGCACGACGGCCAGCATCTCAGCTACGACCGCATGCTGATCGCCACCGGCGCCCGCCCGGTAACGCCGGACGTGCCGGGGATGGACTTGGACGGGGTCAGCCACTGCTGGACGCTGGACGACGCCGACGCCATCGCCAAGCGCGCCAAGACGGGCGCGGACGTGGTGTTGATGGGCGCGGGCTTCATCGGCTGCATCATTTTGGAAGCGTTGGTGGAACGCGGCGTCAACCTCACCGTGGTCGAGGCCGAGGACCGCATGATCGCCAAGATGATGGACAAGACCGGGGGCGAACTGTTGCGCCGCTGGGTGGAGCGCAAGGGCGTGGCGCTCAAGACCTCCACCCGCGTGACGGAGATCCGTCGACATGATGGCCGCCTGGCCGTCGCCACGGACCGGGGCGGCGACCTGGAAGCCGATCTGGTGGTGGTCTCGGTGGGCGTCAAGCCGAACACCGAATTCATCGAAAACAAAAGCATCGCCATGGACGGCGGCGTCACGGTCAACGAATTCCTGCGCACCAACACCGAAGAAATCTGGGCCGCCGGCGACGTGGCGCGCGGCCCCGGCTTCGGTGGCGGCTTCGCGGTCCACGCCATCCAGCCGACGGCGGTGGAACACGGGCGCATCGCCGCGCTCAACATGGCCGGTCAGGAAGTGGCCTACCAGGGCAGCCTGCCCATGAACGTGTTGGACACGATGGGTTTGATCAGCGCCTCCTACGGCGATTGGAACGCGGGCGGCGACGTGGCCGTGCGGCTCGACGCGGCGGACTGGCGCTACACCAAGCTGGCGTTCAGGGACGACCGGCTGGTCGGCGCGTTGACCATCGGGCGCACCGACATGGTGGGTGCGCTGCGCGGCCTGATCCAGGGGCGCGTCAAGCTGGGCAAGTGGAAAGACAAGCTCAAGGCCGATCCCACCCGTACCGCCGAGGCCCTGGTGGCGAGCTTCCACGATTGACATGAAGATCACCGTCAAGCTGTTCGCCCTGTTGGACAAGTACCTGCCCGAGGGCGGGGAGCGCAACGTCGCCCAATTGGACGTGGCGGACGGCGCGTCGGTCCAGGACGTGATCGGCCATTTGAAACTGCCCACCGAACATTGCCATCTGGTGCTGGTCAACGGCGTCTACGTATCGCCCGGCGAACGCGCGGGGCGCGTCCTCAAACCGGGCGAGGCCCTGGCCATCTGGCCGCCGGTCGCGGGGGGCTGATCCGGTGCGCGTGGTCAAGACCATGGCGCTGACCGAAAAGGCGTTCCTGGAAACCCTGCCGCGCGCGCTGGACAGCGATGCCTACACGTGGGACGGCGAGCGCGCGGTGTTGGCAAGGGATGGGCGCGTGTTGAGCGTCACCTTCCGCCCGCAACCCGTAGCCTGCCTTGGCGGCTTTCGCATTCCGCGCGCGGACGTGACGCTGGACTTCGCGGGATACTCCGAAGCGGACGCCGAGGCGGCTCTGGCGCGGTTCGAACGCTATTTCCATCGCGGCGGCGGGTGAGCAGCCTGTTAGGCCTTCTCCACCTTCACCGCACAATATTTCAGTTCCGCGATCTTGCCGAAGGGGTCGAGTGCGGGGTTGGTCAGCAGGTTGGCCGCCGCTTCACGGAAGGCGAACGGCAGGAAGGCGACGCCTTCGGGGGTGTCCGTGTCGGCGCGGGCGTGCGCGGTCAATGTGCCACGTCGGCTGGTCAACTTCACTTCGCCGCCGGGCGCGACGCCGAGCCGTTCCAAATCGCGCGGGTTGAGCGCCACGGTGGGGCCGGGCTCCAGCGCGTCCAATACGCCCGCGCGCCGGGTCATGGCCCCGGTGTGCCAATGTTCCAGCATGCGTCCGGTGGTCAGCACGAACGGATAGTCCGCATCCGTTTGCTCGTCCGGCGGGCCGGGGATGGCGGGGACCAGCGTGGCCTTGCCGGTCGCGGTGGGGAAGCCGTCGGCGAACAGCACCGCTTGGCCCTCGCAGTCCGCATCCCGGCACGGATACGTGAGGGATTCGCGCTCACGCAGGCGGCCGTGCGTGACGCCCGCGTGCGACGGCATCAATGTGCGCATTTCTTCGAACACTGCCTCGGCGTCGGCGTAATCCCACGCCAGGCCAAGGCGCTTGGCGAGTTCCTGCAGGATCCACAGATCGCCCCGCGCGTCGCCCGGCGCGTCGATGACCTTACGGCCCAGTTGAACTTGCCGATTGGTGTTGGTGAAGGTTCCGTCCTTTTCATAGAACGCGGTGGCGGGCAGGATCACGTCGGCGAACGCCGCCGTTTCGGTGGGGAAGATGTCCTGCACCACCAAATGATCCAGCGACGCCAGCGCGCGCCGCGTCTTGTTCAAATCCGGGTCCGACATGGCCGGGTTCTCGCCCATGATCAGCATGGCGCGGATGTCGCCGGCCAGCGCCGCCAACATGATTTCCACCACCGTCAGGCCGGGCCGGGCGGGAAGGGGCACGCCCCAGGCGTCCTCGAACCGCTTGCGCCCGGCGTCGCCGCCGACCTTGGTGTAGTCGGGCAGCACCATGGGGATGAGGCCCGCGTCCGACGCACCCTGCACGTTGTTCTGGCCGCGCAGCGGATGCAGCCCCGCGCCGGGCCGCCCGACGTTTCCGGTCAGCAGCGCCAGCGCGATCAGGCAGCGCGCGTTGTCGGTGCCGTGGGCGTGTTGCGACACCCCCATGCCCCACAGGATCATGGCGTTCTCGGCCGTGCCGATCAGGCGCGCGACGCGCCGCAGTTCGTCGGCGGGAATGCCGCAGCGTGCGCTCATGGCCTCGGGGGTGTGGGGACGGATGTGCCGCGCGAACGCCTCATACCCGTCGACGAAGCGGGCCACGTAGTCGTGGTCGACCAAGTCCTCCGTGACGATGACGTTGAGCAGCGCGTTCAACATCGCCACGTCCGCGCCGGGCGTGAATTGCAGCCAGTGATCGGCATGACGGGTCAGCGCCTGACCGCGCGGGTCCATCACCACCAGCTTCGCGCCGTGGCGCACGGCCCGCTTGAGGAACGCGGAGGCCACCGGATGGTTCTGCGACGGCCTGGCGCCGATCACCACGATCACGTCGGCCTTGTCCACGTCGGTGAACGGCGCGGTGACCGCACCGGACCCGATGCCTTCCATCAGCGCCGCGACCGAGGACGCATGGCACAGCCGCGTGCAGTGATCGACGTTATTGGTGCCGAACGCTGTGCGGATCAGTTTTTGGAACAGATACGCTTCCTCGTTCGATCCCTTGGCCGAACCGAACCCGGCTATGGCGTCGCCGCCGTGCTGGTCAAACGCACGTTTGAGGCCAGCCGCCGCCCGGTCCAGCGCCTCGTCCCAGTCAGCTTCGCGAAACTGGTCCAGCGGATCGGCGTCGCCGTCGAGGACGTCGGCGCGCTTGGCCACACCGGCCTTGCGGATCAACGGCACGGTCAGGCGGTCGGCGTGATGGGCGTAGTCGAACCCGAACCTTCCCTTGACGCACAGGCGGTTCCGGTTGGCCGGGCCGTCGCGTCCGTCGGCGTACAGAATGCGTTCGCCGTCGGTGTGATAGCGCACCTGACAGCCGACGCCGCAATATGGGCACAGCGAGTCCACCGCCTGCGTCGGCTTGGCCGTCAGGGTTTTCGGCAGCAGCGCCCCGGTGGGGCAGGCCTGCACGCATTCGCCACACGCCACGCAGGTGCTGTCGCCGAGCGCATCGCCCTGGTCGAATACGATGCGCGCCCTGGCCCCGCGCCCTTGGATGCCGATCACGGCGTTGGTCTGCACCTCGCGGCACGCCCGCACGCAGTTGGTGCACAGGATGCAGCGCGCCATGTCCACCGCGATGGCGGGGTGGCTGGCGTCCGGCCGGGGCTTGACGGAGGCTGGGGCGAAACGCGAGGTTTCGACGCCCAACTCCCGCGCCAGATCCGCGAAACGCCGCGCCGGGCCGTAGGGCTGGTCCGCCAGTTCCGGGCGGTCGGACAGCAGCAGTTCCATCACCACCCGCCTTGCCGCCAACACACGGGGGCTTTCCGTGTCCACCGCCATGCCCTCCGTTGGCTTGCGCTTGCAGCTGGGGGCCAGGGTGCGCTCGCCGGAAACATCCACCACGCACAGACGGCAACTGCCGTCCAACCGGTAATGCGGATTGAGGCCGGAACAGAGGCCGGGGATGTCCAGCCCTAAACGCTGGGCGCAGCGGCGGATGGTTTCGCCCGGCCGGGCCTCGACCGGCTGGCCGTTGAGGATGAAGCGCACGGTGCTCATGCCTCGTCCTCCCCGTCGAAATGATCCAGCAGCGTGATCGCCGGATTGGGCGCGGCTTGTCCCAGGCCGCAGATGGACGCGTCGCGCATCACCCCGGCCAATTCGCGGATGAGCGGCTCGTTGGCCCTGGGGTCTTCGATCAATCGCGCCAGCTTTTCCGTTCCCACCCGGCACGGCGTGCACTGACCGCAGCTTTCGTCGGCGAAGAAGTCCATCAGCCCGCGCGCCACGTCCCACGGATCGTCCGCTTGCGACAGCACCACCAACGCGCCGGAGCCGACAAAGCCGCCCAACGGTTCGAACACGCCGAAATCCATCGCGCGATCGGCCAGGCGCGCGGGGAAGATGCCGCCCGACGCGCCGCCCGGCAAAAACGCGTGAAGCTCATGCCCATCGGCCATGCCCCCGGCCAGCTCGATCAGGTCCGCCACGGTGCTGGTGGACGGCGCGCGGTGGATGCCGGGGTGGCGCACCCGGCCCGACACGCAATAGTGGCGCGGGCGGCCTTCGGATCGATAGGCGTCACCGCCCCGTTCGGCCACGTCGGCGATCCAATACAGCGTCTCGACATTGTGGGTGACGGTGGGGCGCCCCCGGTAGCCGCGTTGGGCGGGGTAGGGCGGGCGGGTTCGCGGCAGGCCGCGCTTGCCTTCCAGACTGTTCAGC
>JADGBG010000150.1 GCA_015231605.1 Alphaproteobacteria bacterium
GCCAAGGTCAATGACCATGCCGCGCGGTTCGGCTTGGGCGGCGGCTTCTTCGTCCGTGGGGCTTGCGCCCGCCACGAACCACCACACCGCCGCGCCCAGAACCACGGCCGCGGTGACGCCGCCGCCCGCGATCAAGATCAACTTCTTCTTTTTTTCCGCCTGGGCGGCTTGTTCGTCTTCCTCGTCGTCCGCGCCACCGCCGGCGGCGGCCTGGAAGGCGAAGTCGGCCATGTCCTCGATGGCGCTGAGGTCCATGGTTTCCCCGCCGCCCTCGCCGGGGCCGCTGGGGAACAGTTCTTCGTCCAGTCCGGCCATGTCGGACGGCGAACGGGCCGGCGGCGCATCGCCGTCGAGCGGTTTCATCGCGGACGGCGAAGGCATGGCGTCCACGTCGTCGAGGGGGTCCATTTCGGCGGGCGAGCGCCGGGCCTCGGGGGCGTAGGGATCCTCGCCGCGTTCCTCGGCCAGGGCGGCTTCGACGTCCATTTCGGCGGTGTCGATGCCGGAGAAGTCGAATTCGTCGTCCTCGTCGTCGTCCTCGTCCGCCTTCTTTTTCTTCTTGAGCCAGGACAACGGGTTCAGTTTGGACAGGAAACCGCCCGAGGGCTTTGGTTTCGCGCCCTCGTCCCGGTCGTCGTCCAGGTCCTCGTCGCGATCTTCATCGTCGAGGTCGTCCCCGGAATCCTTCTTTTTCAAGAACGGCAGTCTCACCGCTTCCTACCCCCGCGTCGTCCGCCCCGTTCAGCCCCGGCCCGGCCGGTCAATTCTGCGTCACCATGTCCTTGTACAGGGTGATGCCCCGGATCAAATCCAGCGCCCGCAACAATTGATAGTCGGTTTTGGTTTCTTTTTCCTTGTCTTTGTCCTCGGTTTTGCCGTTGTCCTTGTCGAGGGCGCCGCGTAGGTCGCGTTCGCGGCGCTGCTGTTCGGGCTCCAGGCTTTCCAGCTTGGACTGGGGCACGATGATGTCGGGCATGATGCCGACGGCCTGGATGGATCGGCCCGACGGCGTGTAGTAGCGCGACGTGGTCATGCGCATGGCCCCGAATTCGCCGAGCGGGGAAATGGTTTGCACGGAGCCCTTGCCGAACGATTTGGTGCCCATGATGATGGCGCGTCCGTGGTCCTGAAGCGCGCCGGAAACGATTTCCGACGCCGACGCCGAGCCGCCGTTGATCAACACCACCATGGGCAGGCCGTCGGTGATGTCGCCGGGGCGCGCGTTGAAGCGCTGGGCGTTTTCGGGATGCTGTTCGGAACGGATCGAGACGATTTCGCCGCGTTCCAGGAACGCGTCCGACACGTCGATGGCTTGGTCCAGAACCCCGCCGGGGTTGGAGCGCAGATCCAGGATCATGCCGCGCAGCGCCTTGTCTTCGCCAAGTTCCTTTTGCAGATCGCGGAACGCCCGCGTCAGTCCGTTGTGGGCCTGGGCGTTGAACGACGTGATGCGCACGTAGGCGACGTCGCCTTCGAGGCGCGACTTGACGGACTGGATCTTCACCACCGCGCGGGTCAGGGTGACCTCGAACGGCTCCTTGCCGTCGCGCAGCACGGTGATGGTGATGTCGGTTCCGACCTTGCCGCGCATCCGGTCCACCGCGTCGGACAGCGTCATGCCCAGCACCGGCTCGCCGTCCAGGTGGGTGATCAGGTCGCCCGGCTGCAACCCGGCGCGGTGCGCCGGGGTGTCGTCGATGGGCGACACCACCTTGACCACGCCGTTGTCCAGGGTGACCTCGATGCCCAGCCCCCCGAATTCGCCCGAGGTCTGGACCTGCATCTCCTGGAAGCTTTCGGCGTTCATGTAGCTGGAATGCGGGTCCAGCGAACTCAGCATGCCGTTGATGGCGGCCTCGATCAGCTCCTTGTCGGTCGGCTTTTCCACATAGTCGGCGCGAACCTTTTCGAACACGTCGCCGAACAGCTGCAACAGCTTGTAGGTCTGTTGCGGGGTGTCCTTGACCGCCGCGTCCTCCTCCTCGGCCCAGGCCGGGCCGACGGGGACCGTAAACAGCAACGCGCCCATCACGGCGGCGGCGAAGGTGGTGCGAATGGTCATCCCTTGGGTGTTCCTTTACGTTCGGCCAACCACGGCAACGGGTTGATGGGTTGGTTGTTGCGGCGAAATTCCACATACAGTACCGGTTGGTCGGCCCCGCCGTCCATCACCGCGACCGGTTCGCCGGCCAGGACCGGTTGTCCGATGGCGGTGTCGATGCGTCCCAACCCCGCGAGAAGGCTATGATATCCCTCGCCATGATCGATGATCAATAGCTGCCCATAGCCGCGAAACGGTCCGGCGAACACCACGTTGCCGTCGAACGGCGCGATGACCCAGGCCGAAGCCCGCGTTTCGATGGACAGTCCCTTGCTGGTCAGGCCGGCGTCCAGGCGCTGGCCATAGACGCCCACCAGCCGCCCCACCGCCGGAAACGGCAGGCGTCCACGCGCCTTGGTGATGGATTTGACGCTGCCCAGCGCCGCCATGTCGGGGGCCACCTCGGGCGTGGGTTCGGCGGGCGCGGCGGCTTCGGGCGGACGGGCGGCCAGGTCCTGGGCGCGCCTGCGTTCGGCCTCTTCGCGGGCGCGCTCCTGGGCCTCGCGGTGCGCCTTGTTGAGGCTTTCGACCAAATCGCGCAGGTTTTCGGCCTCGCTGGACAATTCCCGCACGCGCGATTCGGCGGCGCGGCTTTTGGACAGGGCCTCGGCGCGCAACGCCGCCTTTTGCTGACGGACGGTTTCGATGGCGCGGTGCTGTTCCTGCAATCCGGCCACCGCGTCGCGCAACTGGGCGCGCTGGCCTTCGACCCGTTCGCGGGCGAACGACAGGTCTTCGAGATCCAGGCGCAGGCTGGACGCGCGCCGTTCGATCGCCGGCACGGCGGCGCGCAGCAGGATGGCGCTTTGCACCGTGTCTTCGGGCGGGATGGGCTGGGCGATCATCGCCTCGGTCGGGAAACGGGCGATGCGGCTGAGCGCCATCATCACGCCGGAAAACTGACGGCGGCGTTCCTTGAGGCGGGCCTCTTTTTCATTCGCCTCGCGCTCCAGCCGCGCCAACTCTGCCTCCAGACCGGCGATGGCGGCTTCCTGGTCCTGAACGCGCTTGGCGGCCTGGATCAGTTCGGCGGTGACGCCGTCCAACTCGGCCTTGAGCTGTTCGGCCCGGGCCTTGAGCTGTTCGCTTTCGCGCTGCTGAACCTGGCGTTCGCGTTCGACCGCGCGCAGGTCCCGGCGCGCCTTGTCGGCGTCGGCGGCGTCGGCGGCGTCGGCGCAGAGACAGAGCAACAACCCCGCGGCGGCGTATGTGGCGAGCCGCCCGGTCCGTCCGATCGCGCCGCCCCCCGCCGCCAAGGCCTCAGGCCTCCCCGCCGGCGTCTTCGCTGATCAACGTGGTTCCTTCCATGTCGGCCGGAACCGCCATGCCCATCAATTGCAGGACCGTGGGCGCAAGGTCGGCAAGCCCGCCGGTGCGCAGGTCTTCGGCCCACGACGGGCCGTTCACCAGGACCGCCGGAACCTTGAACAGGGTGTGCGCGGTGTGGGGGTTGGGGCCGTCCATCATCTTTTCGCAGTTGCCGTGGTCGGCGGTGATCAGCATCACCCCGCCGACGGCCTTCACGGCCTTCTCCACCCGCCCCAGGCAGGCGTCCACGACCTCGACCGCCTTGACGGCGGCGTTCATCACGCCGGTGTGGCCGACCATGTCGCCGTTGGCGTAGTTGACCACGATGAAATCGTATTTGCCGCTTTCAATGGCGGCGACCAGCTTGTCGGTGACCTCCGGCGCGGACATTTCGGGCTTCAGGTCGTAGGTCGCCACGTCGGGGGACCTGATGAGGATGCGATCCTCGCCCTCGTAGGGATCCTCGCGCCCGCCGTTGAAGAAGAAGGTCACGTGGGCGTACTTTTCCGTTTCCGCGATGTGCAGCTGCTTCAGTCCGGCGCGGGAAATCACTTCGGACAGGATGTCGGTCAGCTCCACCGGCGGGAACAGGGCGGTGAGGAAGCGCTTGTGGTCGTCGGAATATTCCGCCATGCCGGTGCAGGCGGCGAAGGTCACGGGGAATTCGCGCTCGAACTCGACGAAGTTGGGGTCGGCCAGGGCCGACAGGATCTCCCGCGCGCGGTCGGCGCGGAAATTGGCCATCAACAATCCGTCGCCGTCCTGCATGCCGCGGTAATCGGCGATCGCGGTGGGTTCGACGAATTCATCGGTCACGCCCTTTTCATAGGCCGCCAGAACCGCGTCGATGGCGCGCCGGGCGTGGCCGCCCTGGCCCCCGGCGATGCAGCGGTAGGCCTTGCGCACCCGGTCCCAGCGCTTGTCGCGGTCCATGGCCCAATAGCGCCCGGACACGGTGGCGACGGAAACGCCGTCCTTGAAACGGATGTCGGCCTCGAAGCGCTTGACGAAGTCGGCGGCGCTTTTCGGCGGGGTGTCGCGCCCGTCGAGGAACGCATGCACCTTCACGGGAATGCCGTGCGAACCGACGATCCCGGCCAGATAGCGGATGTGCGACGATTGGCTGTGCACGCCGCCGGTGGACAACAGGCCCAGCAAATGGCAGGTGCCGCCGGACGCCTGTAGCTTTTCGATAAACTCCACCAGCGCCGGGTTGTCGTCCAATTCGCCGTCGTGGATGGCGTGGTCGATGCGCGGCAGGTCCTGCAACACCACGCGGCCCGCGCCGATGGTCATGTGGCCGACCTCGGAATTGCCCATCTGGCCGTCGGGCAGGCCGACGTGCAGGCCGGACGCCTGAAGCCGGCTGCGCGGACAGGTGGCGACCATGCGGTCCCAGTTGGGGGTCTTGCCCATCTTGATGGCGTTGTTGAGGCTTTCGTCGCGCTCGCCCCAGCCGTCCAGGATGCACAGGACGACGGGTCTTTGCGGGTTTTCGGCGGCAGGGGAAGCGTTTGCGTTCATGGGTTTTATATAGGCTTTCTCTATGACATTTTCACGGGTCTTCAATCCCGGTGGTAGGGATGCCCGCTTAAAATCGCGTGCGCCCGGTAAATTTGTTCGGCCAGCATGCCGCGCACCAGCATGTGAGGCCACGTCATTTCGCCGAGCGAGAGGATCAGATCCGCCTTCGCCCGCACCGATTCGTCCAAGCCGTCGGCGCCGCCGATGAGGAACGCCACGTCGCGCACCCCTTCGTCGCGCCATGCCCCCAGGCGGTCGGCGAAGGCGCGGCTGGACATCTGGCGTCCGCGCTCGTCCAAGGCCACCACCATCGCGCCGTCGGGCGTCGCGCCCAACAAAAGCTCGGCCTCTCGGGCCTTCAGTCGCGGGCCTTCGAGACGCCGCTTTTCCTCGACCTCGCGCAGTTCCGGGGCGGGGTTGAGGCGTCCCGCATAGACGTCGAACAGATCCCGTTCCGCCCCCGTCTTCATGCGGCCCACCGCCACGATATGGGTGCGCGGGGCCACGGGGTTCAGTCCCTCGCCGCCCGGTCGGCTTCCAGCGCGCGTTTCGACGGGCCGTCGACGCCCCACATCTTTTCGATGTTGTAGAATTCCCGCACTTCCGCGCGGAACAGGTGCGCGATCACGTCGCCGCCGTCCACCAGCACCCAGTCGGCCTGGGGCATGCCTTCGACGGCCACGCCCTGGCAGCCGATCTTTTTCAGGTTTTCGCGCAGGTGGTCGGCGATCGCGCCGACGTGGCGCTGGGACGTGCCGGTGGCGATCACTAGGTGGTCGGCGATGTCGCTTTTTCCGGCGAGATCGATGACCACGATGTCCTGGGCCTTGTCGTCCTCAAGGGACGCAGTGACCGCGTCGAGAAGCTCTTGGCCGCGAGGCCCGGCGAGGGGTTGGGTTTGCATCGAGTGTGAAATGGTTCGGTTACTCCATAAAAGAGGGCTCAAGTGTCGCGGAATTCCCTTAAAATCCGCCTAATGTCAAGTCGTCTCCCACCCGCCCCGGGCGCGGATGCGGGTCGCCGAGGCGCCGTGCGGGGCCGCGTGCA
>JADGBG010000151.1 GCA_015231605.1 Alphaproteobacteria bacterium
CGCTCGACGTAAACGCGGGCCTTTTCGATGCGTTCCGTCTTGATCTTGCGCAACAGCGTGGTGACGCCGGTTCGCTTCATGGCGATGTCGGCTTCCCCGCCGATGGCGAGGATCCGTTCCAACGCGTCCTTGAGCCGGACCACCACCTCTTCGTCGCCGCGACGGGTGAACAGTGTCTCGATCACCACCGTCGCGGTCATGCGCAACGCTTCGACGGACTGGGATTGCGCCACGAGCGCCAGGAAACCGGTGTCGGGGTTTTCGAACACCACTTCCCAATCGGTGGTGCCGTCCGGCGTCTGGGGCCAGGACTTTTTATCGCTTACGTCGGCCATGTCGTCTGTCGCCCCCCCATGGATCACCGCCACCCGCGGCTATGTTAGCGCGCAACGCCCCTCCCTGCAAAGGGCGTGCGTCACGGATTGGCGTGCGGGGTCAGGCGGTCCAGAACGTCGCGCAGCTTGTTGAGGGTGCGATGGCGGGCATGGTCGCTGTCCTGGCCGCGCAGCAGGTCCGACAGGCCGACCAGGAACGACGCATAATCGTTGTGCCAATCGCGGCTGTAGATCTCGTGCTGTTCCAATCGGGTGGTGGTGACGGAATGCTGCACCTTGCCCTTGAGCCCCAAAACGAACGTTTCGTCCAGGCGCGGGATGAAGATGCGTCCCGGTTCGCAGCCGTTCGCAACCAGATGATCGCGCAACGTCGCCAGCGCCGGGTCCTCGCCGTGCACCAGAAAGATGCCGCGCTTGACCGGCATGCGCTCGCATGTCCACTGGACCAGTTCCTGCTGGTCGGCGTGGGCGGAATAGAAATCGATTTTGCGGATGCGCGCGCGCACCGCCACTTCCTCGCCGTGGATGCGCACCGTCTTGTTGCCTTCCAACAGCATCGCGCCCAGGCTGCCCGGGGCCTGATAGCCGACGAACAGCACCGTGGCCTGCGGCTTCCACAGGTTGGCCTTGAGGTGATAGCGGATGCGTCCGGCCTCGCACATCCCGCTGGCGGCGATGATGATGGCCCCCGACGCGATGCGGTCCAACGCCATGGAATCCTCGGCGCGGTTGATGAACTGGAAGCGCGGATGACGGAACAGGCCGCCACGGCCCTGCACGTCGTGCAGCGTGTCGGCGTGACCTTCGAACACCTCGGTGGCGCGGATCGCCAGCGGGCTGTCGAGATAGACCGATACCGGCGGCAGATCCTTGTCCTTGAGCAAAAGGCCGATGTCGTACAGAAGCTCCTGCGTACGCTCCACGGCGAAGGCCGGGATCAGCACGTTTCCGCCCGCGTCCAGCGCTTCCAGCAGCTCACGCTTCAACAGGTCGCGCCGCTGATCCAGGGTCAAATCCTCGCGGTCGCGGTCGCCGTACGTTCCCTCGACGAAGATGTAGTCCAAATCCGCCGGGCTGTCCGGCACGTCGTGAAAGGCCTTTTCCTGCGGACCGATGTCTCCGGAAAACAGCATGCGCACCGGGCGCTCCTCGGTGTCGACCTCGATCTCCAACGATGCCGATCCCAGGATGTGTCCCGCGTTCCACATGCGAACGCGCACGCCGTCGGCGGGCTCGAACCATTCGTCGTAGGGCTTGATGACGATGTGGCCGATGGCGGCCTCGCCGTCGGCCTTTGTGTAGATGGGTCGGATCGCGGGCTGCCCCCGGCGGAGGTTGCGCGTGTTCAGACGCCGCACTTCCGTTTCCTGGATGTAGCCGCTGTCGGGCAGCATGTAGGTGAGCAGATCCCGCGTCCCCTCGGTGGCGTAAACCGGGCCCTGGAACCCGTGGCCGAACAGTTTCGGCGTCATGCCGCTGTGATCGACATGGGCGTGGGTCAGAACCACGAAGTCCAGCGCCGACGCGTCGAACGGAAACGGTTCGTAGTTGAGGTCGCGCAGAGATTTGGTGCCCTGAAACAAGCCGCAATCGACCAGAAAGCGCCCGTTCGGATGGGTTACGTGGTAGCACGATCCGGTGACCGTTCCGGCCGCGCCGTGGAATTTGACTTCGACGTTCTTGATGATTTGCCGGTTCATGGAGTGTCTCCCGCCAACCCTTTGATTCTAAGCCTAATCAGGGTCGTTCGCCAGACAAAACGAAGGCGGCGAAACGAAGGCGTCAGCGCAACGGGGACTGGGTGACGAAGACGCCGGCCAGCACCACCGGGAAGGCGGCGCACAGCAGAACGCCCAGCCACGCCAGGGATTTTCGTCCCGAACCCTTGCGCAGCGCCCACAGGCCGCACGCCAGTCCGGCCATCGCTAACGCCACCGGCACACCCAGGCCCAGCGCGGCCTTGGACCAGGCCGAATACGACCCCATGAACACCACCGTGGTGAGCCCGAAGAACCACGGCCACACGGCGACGCCGATGACCAGGGACAGAATGTCGAAGCGGGAGACGATGTTCATGGCGGATCTTGGAACAATGGACGGTGCGCGAGCCTTACCACACCCGCCGCCGAAACACAAAACTCTCCGCACGACCGGGACTCGACCGACCTCCAGCCCCCAAAAAACCATGGATGGTTCACCCATCCATGGGCAACGCGACGAAGCCGCTGAGCGGTTTACACGTGTTGGCATTGAAAGAGACATCTCAATGCGATTGAAAAAATTTAGAAAGTTGGGATTTGATGGCGGTCAGTTGAAAGATCACGCATATGACAGACTGACTAAAGGCTACTTATACGTTGTATATGATTCCAACGAATATGAATCCCCGAAGAAGCCGAGAGCAGGTAACTGCACTGAGACCTTGCTTCAAATAACGGCCTCCAAGCCCTTCCGATCGATCAGGCTGAGGAGCTTGAGCGACGTTCCGCGCGGATGCTTCTGGCCTTGCTCCCACTGGCTGATCGTGGTTTTGCCGACGTTCAGGTAGGCGGCGAAGACGCTTTGAGAGACGCGGTTGCGTTCGCGGATTTTGCGGATGTCTTCGGCCGAATAATCGGGGACAGGCGGAAGACACTGGGCGTCGAATTCGCGCATGGTCGTTTCATCGAGCAGGCCGGCGGCGTGCAGATCCTGGGCCGTCTCATGAACGGCATCGAGAATGGGGCTACGCTTTTTTTTCGTCATCGCACGTCACCTTCATCAACACGCCTTTTTGCACGGCGGTCTTCAACTCTGCATTTTCATAACCGAGGAACTGTCCGGCCAAGAGTTTCAGGGCCTTCTTTTCCTTCTCGTCGATGTTGTCGCGTTCGTTCTTGCCGAAGCCGTAAAGAAACACCGCGCGCTCGCCGGAGCGGAAAGCGATCAGGGTGCGATACGATCCGCTCTTTCCCCGACCGGGGGCCGCGACCCGTTTCTTGATCAGACCGCCGCCTAAGTTCGCATCGACCAGCCCGTCGTTCGCTTCCCTCAGCGCTTGGCAGAGGGCGGTATCGCCCAGGCCTTCCTTGTCGGCCCAGCGGGCAAAAACCTTGGTCTTGTAGGCATCCATCGACATTACAACTGTACCACTAAGTGATATAATTTGAAATCGTAAAATTCATGCTCTCACGATTCTACGACGTATCGGAAGAATATAAGGTTGGCGGGTGCAGGTTGGGCGCAGCCCCAATCCTGCAACCCTGAAACGCCCGCTTGTTCCCACCCGCTTGAGAGAGTTGCGTTTGAGTTGCGTGCGAGCGGCGGATTTATGCAAGGAGCCGGAAAAGACGAAACCCCAAGGTTTCCCTTGGGGTTTCGATGGTGGAGCTGAGGGGAATCGAACCCCTGACCTCTACAATGCCATTGTAGCGCTCTCCCAACTGAGCTACAGCCCCGATATGATCCGCTTGCCGGTGTTGGGTCCGGACGGCGTGTGCGGCGGGAACTTATAGGCGGTTCGGCAATTGCGCAAGGGGAAAAATCGACCTCTCCGACATTTTCTTGCGCGCCCGCGCGTTCCCGCGAAAGCGGCGAAATCCCTTACAGGTCCTCGTCGTCGCCACCCGGACCCATCACGCCCGGCATGTCGTCGTCGCCGCCGAGATCCGATGCGTCTTCCATCAAATCGTCGTCGTCTTCATCCGTTTCCATGTCGTCTTCGAGATCGATGTCCATGTCGGAGACGAGATCGTCGTCGTCGTCCTCCGGGGCCTTCTTCGCCACGGGCGCGGGCTGGGGCTGGGACTTCGGTTTGGCCTTGGACTTGGTTTCCGTGATCGCCGTGCCGCACTTGGGGCAGGTCGGCGGGGTCTTGCCAAGGTCGAAATAGCGGGTCTCGCAGTTCGGGCAGGTGTGTTTTTCGCCCAGGTTCGGCTTCGCCACGGTGTGCCTCCGGTCTTCTGACTGACGTCCAATGAATATGCAATCGCAATTGCCACGTTCCGAGGGTTCTGTCAAAAGGAAAAACGTGGTAGACGACCACCCCGTCACCATCCCGCAACCCCAGGATCCGAGGCTCGCCTTGCCCTCCTTGACGTCTCTCCCCTCCTCCCCCCTGAACGGCAGCGTGCGCGTGCCGGGGGACAAGTCCATTTCCCACCGGGCGCTGATGCTGGGCGCGGTGGCCTTGGGCCGCACCCGCATCACCGGCCTGCTCGAAGGCGAGGACGTGCTGTGCACCGCCGAGGCCATGCGCGCCATGGGCGCCGCCATTGAAAACCGGGGCGGCGGAGAATGGGTGGTCGACGGCCTGGGGGTGGGCGGATTGCTGGCCCCGGAGCGGCCGCTCGACATGGGCAATTCGGGCACCGCGGCGCGCCTGATGATGGGACTGGTCGCGGGCCACGATTTTCCCGCCACCTTCACCGGCGACGCGTCCCTGTCGTCGCGTCCGATGAACCGGGTGATCGTGCCGCTGTCCCAAGTCGGCGCGGTGTTCGAGGCGTCCGAGGGCGGCCGCCTGCCGCTCACCGAAACCGGCGCCAGGGATCCCATGCCCATCACCTACGAACTGCCCGTGGCGTCCGCCCAGGTGAAGTCGGCGGTGATGCTGGCCGGGCTCAACGCACCGGGCGACACGGTGGTGATCGAACCCAAGCCGACGCGCGACCATACCGAAAAGATGCTGACGCACTTCGGCGCGGAGGTGCGGGTCGATGAACTGGACGGCGGAGCGCGGCGCATCACGCTGAAGGGCCGGCCGGAACTCAAGGGCCGTGACGTGCGCGTTCCCGCCGATATTTCCTCGGCCGCGTTCCCGCTGGTGGCGGCGGCCATCGTGGCGGGCTCCGACGTCACGGTGACGGACGTGGGCCTCAACCCGCTGCGCGCGGGGGTGATCGAAACGCTGACCGACATGGGCGCGCGGATCGAAATTCTCGACCGCCGCGTCGAGGCGGGCGAGGACATCGGCGACGTGCGCATCCGCGCCGGTGGGCTCAAGGGCCGCACCGTACCCGCCAGCCGCGCGCCCGCGCAGATCGACGAATACCCGGTCCTGTTCGTGGCCGCCGCGTGCGCCGAGGGCGACACCCGGTTCGAAGGCCTGGAGGAACTGCGCGTCAAGGAAAGCGACCGCCTGGCCGTGATGGCGGGCGGACTCAAGGCCTGCGGCGTCGAAGTCGAGGAAGGCGAGGACTGGCTGGTGGTGCACGGCGTCGGCGGCACCGGAAAAACCATCCCCGGCGGCGCGACGGTGGAAAGTCATCTGGACCACCGCATCGCCATGTCGTTCCTGGTGCTGGGCATGGTGACGGAAAAGCCCGTCACGGTCGACGACGCGTCGCCCATCGCCACCAGCTTCCCCGGCTTCGTTCCCCTGATGGAAAGCCTGGGCGCGAAATTCCAAGAAAATTGAGGAGACGGACATGGGCGTGGTGATCGCCATCGACGGGCCCGCGGCGGCGGGCAAGGGCACCCTGGCCCGGCGGTTGGAGAACCATTTCAAGCTGGCCAAGTTGGACACGGGGCTTTTATACCGCGCCACCGGCTGGAAGGTGGTGAGCGGTGGCGGCGACCCCGAAGACCCGGCCCA
>JADGBG010000152.1 GCA_015231605.1 Alphaproteobacteria bacterium
CCGCCGAGGCCTTCCTCGAAAACATCAGGTGTTGCACTTGACGTGAGAATCCAGCGAGCGTTGTCCGTAAAAGAAAAACCGAGAGGGAGAAGCGTCAGGCGGAAGCGCAGCGCCGCAAATCGCGTCAGGTTAACCTCTACGTCTTTTCCGGTAAGTTGTGGTGTGCCGATCACGATGAACCGATAACCGTAATCCGTAAGCGCCTCTATCGCTGCAAAATCAAGCCCTGTGTCCTTCGGGGCCTCAAGCATGAACCTTTGATGGCGGCAGCTCTTGAAACCATGATGGAACTGCGCCTTGACCAGGTTGAAAATGCCATTGAAGGCCTCAAAACCGAGCGCGATGCTCTTGATCGACGGATCAAAGAGCACGAGAAAGAAATCGATGATGCCAGGGACAAAATGCGAGCGATCCTCGATACCCTTGGTGCCGGTCGTAAGTCCTCGAACATCAATTATCTCCTTGATGAGCGTGAGGCGGAAATCATTCATATTCGGCACAAGATTTCCAAGCTTAAAAGGGAACTGAAGCCCCTGGTGGAGATCAAGCCTGCTGATGCGGCGGATCTCCTTTTAACATATCAGGATTGCCTTGCGCCCCTATTCAAAGATCTAGACGATCAAAAAGTCGCTGCTCTGATCTATCCCTGGCATTTGCGTTTTACAGTTGACCTCGAAATGCACATGACCGTGACCTACAACTGGCGGCGAATGCTCGTGGATCTAAGAAAAATCCTCTCCACACCAACCTTGCCGGCGACCCGCGCTATACGGCCTGGCGAGGCCGAGGCTCACGAGAACCGCGCCTAGGTCCACCCCGTCAATCCGCACGTCGGCGACGATCCTGAAGTATTTGCCTCGTCTGATGTTGACGAGTTCGATAATCCTGCAATAAACGTCATGGTTTTCCAATGCCCGTGAGGAATGGAGGCGACCATCCGTTGGCCTTTGAGACAGCGTCCCCTCAGACGCGCCATCTTGGTGTTGATGCCAGTTTCATCAATGAACACAAGGTTGCCGACCTTTTCGGGATGTTTGCTAAGCCAATTTTGACGCTTGCGCCACACCGCCCGCGCTGCCTGGACATCCGGGCGCTCCTGCTCACTGGCGTGTGCCGTTTTTTTTGAAGCTGATGTTTCGCGACCGAAGCCAGTCATCTATGGTCGATTTCGGGGCGCGAAGGCCGTGGATGGTCAGCAGACGTTCGGACAACTCTTGCAAGGTCATATCCGGAACATCTTCAATCCAATTCAAAATATCCTCAGCATACGGATCAAGACGGCGTTTGCGTGGGCCGTGGACTTTGGGGGCAACGGATCCATCCGTTTCGTACTGATGGACAAAACGGATGGCAGAACTCGGGCTGACATCAAAATGATCCGCAGCTTGACGGCGCGACATGCCAGCACCCACCTTTTCAACCACACGAATACGTAAATCCTGAGAAATGGTCATAACGAAACTCCCTTGCTATCCAATAACCAAGGGAATCACAAACTTCGTTAACAAGGATTCAATAAATCTGAATTTGATTCAGTTTTTTCCGGAAATGCGCTAGCAGGCCAGAACATAAGAAAAGCCGGGGCTTTCGCCCGAGCCATTAACCGTTTGCGGAGAGCCGGCGCTTTATGTGTTGGATCCCTACACGTTATTCATTTGTTCGAAATGCATTTATCAGATTGACGCCGCATAATGCCATTTTGACGAAATCGATAAAATCCAAGATGCCATTAAAGACCTCAGCCGCATAGCAAGTCAGAGACAGCCCCAACACAGACCGGGCCACACGGTTTCCACCCCTTAACATCAGAGGGCATGACCGCTCATTGCAGTTTCGGAAGAAAGAGCGTCCCCGCAATAGTTCCTTTGTGGCGGAGGCTTCTGATTTCTATCTTCCCGATCCGCCCTCATGTCGTTTGGTCAGTGCTAGGCGGACTTGCTTCTCACATTCGATGACGATGAACAGCGCGATGCCGACGCCAACGATCATTATGCCGTCGAGCAAGGCGATTGGTCGGGTGTCGAAGACGATCTGCAGGGGCGGCAGATAGGTGATCGCTAACTGGGCTGCCGTGACGATCGAAATCATCGCCCAAACCATCCGCGTTCCCCGCACCGCTTTCCAAGTCAACGACGTGCCGTAAATATTGCGGATGAACAACAAGTGGAAAATTTCCATCACCACCAGGGTATTGAGCGCGATGGTGCGGGCCATCTCGATAGACTGGCCGCGGTCAATCGCCAGAGCGTACATGCCGAACACTCCGGCCAGGAACAGGCTCGACACCAATACGATATGCCAGGCGAGATCACCAGTCAGCAGGGGTTCGTTGTGCGGGCGCGGTGGCCGGCGCATGCTGTGGGGCTCGGTCGGCTCGAACGCCAGGGCGATCCCCAAAGTCACTGCGGTGATCAGGTTGACCCAGAGAATCTGAATCGGGGTGATCGGCAGGGTCATGCCCAGCAACAAGGCGACCACGATGGTCATTGCCTCGCCGGCGTTTGTGGGAAGGGTCCAGCTGATCACCTTCTTGATGTTGTCATAGACTGTGCGGCCTTCGCGCACGGCAGCGACGATAGAGGCAAAGTTGTCGTCGGCCAGCACCAGATCCGAGACTTCCTTAGTGGCTTCGCTTCCTTTCCGGCCCATGGCGATGCCGGCATCGGCGCGCTTCAGGGCTGGGGCGTCGTTCACGCCGTCACCAGTCATGGCCACCGTCAGGCCATGGGCCTGCAGGGCTTTTACCAGCCGCAGTTTGTGTTCCGGACTGGTGCGTGCGAAGATGTCGGTCTCGACCACCGCAGCAGCCAGTGCGGCGTCGTCCATGGCTTCCAGTTCCACCCCAGTCAGCACCCGGTCCGGATTGCCGAGTCCTATCTGGCGACCGATGGCCGCCGCCGTTCCGGCATGGTCTCCGGTGATCATCTTCACCCGGATGCCGGCGCCATAGCATTCCCTGACAGCCTCGATCGCCTCTGACCGCGGCGGGTCGATTAGGCCGACCAGGGCAATCAGGGTCAATCCCCCTTCCACGTCCCTGAATTCCAACACGGTTTGATCGCCCGACGCCGATCGGGTAGCGAAGGCCAGCACACGTTGTCCTCGGCCTGCCATTTCCTCCGCCAGGGCCTGCCAGGGTTCCGCCGCCAGCCCCTGGCTCGTGCCGTCAACCGTCAACTGGCGGGAGCACATGGCGATGACCTGTTCGGGCGCGCCCTTGACAGAGATCGCAGCGTTGCCTTCGTGGTCATGATTCAGGGTCGCCATGAACCGGTGGTCGGAGTCGAAGGGAATGACATCGGTACGGGCCCAGGCCGCCTGCTCTCGCCGGGAATCGAGCCCGAGTTTGCCTGCCAGGGCCATGAGCGCGCCTTCCATCGGGTCGCCTTCGACCATCCAAAAGCCCTCCTCTTCGTGCAGGGCGGCATCGTTGCACAGGGCCGCGGTCTGCCCGAGGCGCGCCAGCACCGTGTGGTCGCCGACCTCGACCGCGGTATCGTCCAGCTTCACCGACCCCACCGGGCTGTACCCTTCGCCATCAAGAGCGAACAGATGCGCCGAAGTGGCGACGGAGGTGACCATCATTTCATTGCGCGTAAGGGTGCCGGTCTTGTCCGAACAAATGACCGAAACGGACCCAAGGGTTTCGATGGCCGGAAGGCGCCGGACGATGGCATTGCGCCGCGCCATGGCCTGGACACCCACTGCGAGGGTAATGGTCAGCACCGCAGGCAGGCCTTCCGGTATGGCCGCGACCGACAATCCGACCACGGCCATGAACATCTCGGTAAAATCGCGGTCCGCGAAATAATACCCGGCGCCGAGCAGGATCGCCGCCACCACCAGGATGACCCCGGTCAGCCACTTGGCGAATACGTCCATCTGGCGGACCAGGGGCGTGGTCAGGACCGTCACGTCCGACAGCATGCCGCTGATCCGACCGATCTCGGAATCGGGACCGGTTGCCGTGACCACGCCACGGCCCAAGCCGCTGGTGACCATGGTGCCGCTGAAAGCCATGCAGGTTCGGTCGCCCAGGGCGGCTTCGGCGGAAACCGGAGAGATCGCCTTCTCAACTGGCGCCGATTCTCCGGTCAGCATCGCCTCCTGGACTTGGAGGCCATTGACCCGCAGCAGCCTCAGGTCGGCCGGCACACGGTCACCGGCCTCCAGCAACACGATGTCACCGGGGACCAGGCCCTCGCCATCGACGGTCTTTCGTTCGCCGGCGCGGAGCACCGCCGCCCGCGTAGCGAGCATCCGGCGGATCGAAGCCATGGCCTTTTCCGCCTTGCCTTCCTGGATGAAGCCGATCACGGCGTTGACCACCACCACCGCCAAGATGACCAGGGTGTCGAACAGGTGATCAAGCAACGTGGTCACCACGGCGGAAGCCAGAAGCACGTAGATCAGCACGTTATGGAAGTGGGACAGGAAGCTCAGGAACGGGTGTCGCTTCTTAGGGGCGGGCAGCAAATTGGGGCCGTGGTCCGCTAGGCGGCGGTCGGCTTCCGAACCGTCCAGACCCTCGGTCGAGCTGTTCAGGACCCGCAGGCATTCCTCTGCGGACGCCGCATGGCAATCGAATTTCGAGCTATCGGTCATCTTCGATCTCCTTGACCGGTTTGACGACCAGCACATCGCAAGGAGGTTGATTGAGCATATCCTGGGTGACGCTGCCGAGGACCGATCACCTTGAGCGTGTCCCGAATCCAAGCCGCCGCGTGGAGGCGCACGAAAGTGCGTCTACTCCTTAGAAATCCATGAAAAACTGATGTTTAGTTAAAAGTTCCACGTTTATTTACCTCCCGGCAATTGCAAGTCATGTCATAATATTTCAAAGCCAACATTAACTTGCTTTATAGTATTTTGCGGTTTTTTCAAAATTAATCGGAAATACTGGATTTGGTATTTCCTCCGCTCCGCTTGCCAGGTTTTGCTCAGTCAAAGCATCTACAGGAAGAGGGCTGATCGTTAATTTCCGTGAAAGAACCCCGCCCCGAAGAGGTTGATCGTTGCCATGATCGCGAAGGTCATTGCGATCATGGATGGTTGAGTTTCTCCAATACCCCCATAAGGTGGAGCCGTCGTAATTGGTGAGCGACGCACTGTTTCCAGCCTTGACATCACCCACTTTGGTTGCCGCTCCGCCAATAACCGCTCGCACCTCACCTCTCTCCGACAACAAGGTCGCGCTCAAAAATGAAAGACCTGACCTGGAGATGCGGGCAGGCATGGGATAAATTCCTTTCTTAGCGATGGGTTACAGGCGCCAAGCTCTATCTATGTCTATGGTACAAAAAATGGCGCTCTCATAAAAATCGTATTATTCGAGATGTTGTTTCGAAAAAACCGAAATACCGTCGGCATTCAAATGCCGGCTAATCTCCGCCAAGATTTAGCTGAGATCTGAAATGCTCGGTCACGGCGGTCACACCGGGATGTTGCAGTTCCCGTTCCGCAGAAATGGCATAGTAACGCACCCGCAAATCCTCGGCGCGCCCGATAACCTGAACATTGTACTGCTGAACTATGGATCTCTCGATGATCGAGGGTGCGTTGAAAACGCCATAGCCCTTCTCGCCAAAGACCTTCAGCAAGGCGCTATCTTCGATCTCGGCCCTGATTGAAGGGAACACGTTGTGGGTCTGAAACCAGCGGCGCAGGTCGCTATGTAAAGATGATTCCTTGCTTTGCATAAGCAGGGGTTGCCCCGTCAAGGGATAGTGTCCCCGGACGTGGTGTATGAGACGGCTTGACGCCTGTCTCCGGCGG
>JADGBG010000153.1 GCA_015231605.1 Alphaproteobacteria bacterium
TGAAAAAGGGCAGCATCGGGGTCAAGCCCGGCGACCGGGTCGCGGCGGGACAGGCGTTGGGCCTGGTGGGCTATTCCGGCTGGACCGAATATCCCCACGTCCACATCGGCGTGCGCAAGGACGGCGGCGTGGTCGATCCGTTCCAAGGCGGCGCGGCCATGGCCGCCTGCGGCCCGTCGGTCGGGGCGTTGTGGACGGACGAGGCCCTTCGCGGCCTCGCCTATGCCGACAGCGTGCCCTACGCCATCGGTTTCGCGCCCGGCCCCCCGGCGGCGGAACGGCTGCGCAACGGCGATTACGGCGCGCAATCCCTGCCCGCCGATTCGCCCGCCCTGGTGCTGTGGGTGGAAATGTACTGGCCCCGCGCCGGGGACCGGATGGACATGAGCGTCACGGGACCGGACGGCGAGATCCTGTTTTCCCAAACGAAAACCATCGAAAAGAGCCAGGCTCGGCGGTTCGACTTCACCGGAAAGCGGCTCACGGGAAGCGCCTGGCCGAGCGGCGCGTACCGGGGCGTCGTCACCGTCACCGCCCCGAACGGCCCCGCCCGCACCCTCGACGCGCACATCGTGTTGAACCCGTAACCCCCCAATTCGGGGGGATGGGCCGAGCGCTCCGGACGCGTCACAATAATCGGGTGAACGGCGCCACGGGACACATGGAACACCGACATGGACGACGAAACCGCATGCGAAACCGCCGAAACCGCGCCCCTGGATTTCGACGTGGAGCGGGTCGCCCGCTACGTGATGCGCGAAAGCGGCGCCAAGGCCCTTGAAGAAACCCGCAGGCTGGCGGAAGTCTACGCCGCCGCCGGCAACGCCGAAATGGCCGGATACTGGCGTCAGGTGCAGGGGATCATCGATGCCCGGCAGGGCATGATGGGTTAGAGCGGCGCGCCTTAAATCCGAGGCGGCGCCCGGCTTGGCCGGGGCGGAGGCTCTAAGTGCCGGCGGATTTCGCGGGCAGGGTGAACCACATGGTGGTGCCTTGGCCGGGCTGGCTTTTCACGCCGATCTCGCCGCCGTTGCGTTCCACCAGTTCCTTGCACAGCAACACGCCCAGGCCGGTTCCCGGCTCGCCGTCGGTGCCGGTGGTGGAAATGTTGTCGGTGAGCGAGAAGATCTTGCGGCACGTGTCCCCGGTCATGCCGACGCCGGTATCGACGACCTCGATGCGCACCGTGTCGGCCCCGTCGGGTTTGGAGACGATGCGAATCGAACCGTCCCGGGGGGTGAACTTGATGGCGTTGTTGACCAGATTGCGGATCACCGCGTCCACCATGTGCAGGTCGGCGAAAACGTGCTCCGCGCCGCCTTCCACCGCAAGATCGACGGCCTTTTTGTCGGCCACGGGGCCGAGAATGTCGATGGTCCTTTCGATCACCTCGGAGGTCACGAAATCGCGCGGCGCGAATTCCACCCGGTCCATTTGCAGGCGCGACCACTCCAACAGGTTTTCCAGAAGCTTGAAGACCTTGGTGGCGCTGTCGTGAATGGTGGTGGAGAAGCTTTTGACCTGATCCGGCGTGAAGGTTTCGGAGCGCGTCATCAACAGCTCGGTAAAGCCCAGCAGCGCGGTGAAGGGACTGCGCAGGTCGTGGGCGATGATGGAAAAGAACTTGTTCTTTTCGTTGTTGAGCTTTTCCAGCTCCTCCTTGGCGATGGCGTAGTTTTCCGCCAGCTCCACGTACTGGCCGTTGACCGCCTCGGCGCGTTCGCGCTCGTCTTGCAACGTCAGCATTTCCTGCACCAGCTGGTCGTTGGACTGGCGCAGGTTGGCCTCCACCTTGCGCAGCTTCAGCGTCATGCGCACCATGTTGCGCACCATGGCGTCCTGGCTGCCGTCCCACGGCATGGCGGCGTACGCCCCGGCGGCGAGGAACTGGTCCTCGGCGCTGCGGCTCGTCAAATCCATCAGGACGATGATCGGGATGCGCAGGCCCGATTGGCGGGTTTCGTCGCAGATTTCCAGGGCGAAGGCGGGACTGTCGGAATGCGCGCGCACCAGGCACAGTTGGAACGGCTGCATGGCCAGTTCGGTGAGCGTGTCGTCGGCCGTGGCGGTGTGGAGGAATTCAAGGCTCATGCCCGCGCCGTCCAGGGCCGCGCGCACGGCGGCCTCCGTCTCCGAGCCGCCACCGGCCAGAAGAATGCGTGCTGAATCCATGACCCGACCCGTCCCCTTGGCCCGATGGAGGTTGCGTTGTTGGCCCCATCCGACTATGGCATATTTCACGAACGACCGTAAACCTTTGAATGCAGAGGACAACATGCCCGATCCCGCCGAAGCCCGCCGCCATCAAGCGAAGATGGCGAAGAAGAAGACGGCCCGCGACAAGATCCTCGCCGCCAAGACCGAGGAACGTGGCCTGGTGATCGTGCACACCGGCAAGGGCAAGGGAAAATCGACCGCCGCCTGGGGCATGGCGTTGCGCGCCATCGGCCACGGCATGCGGGTCGGCGTCGTGCAGTTCGTCAAGGGCAAGTGGGACACGGGCGAACGCGCGGTGTTGGAACGGTTCGGCGAGCACTGCGTCATCGAAGCCCACGGCGAGGGCTTTTCCTGGGAAAGCCAGGACCTGGAACGCGACCGCGAGGCGGCCCGGCGCGCCTGGAACGCGGCCCTGGCCATGATGGCGGATCCCGGATTCGCGCTGATCGTTCTCGACGAAATCAACATCGCGCTGCGCTACGGCCAGTTGGAGCTGGAAACGGTGCTGCACGGCCTTGAGGCGCGGTCCGAGGGTCAGCACGTGGTGCTGACGGGACGCAACGCCCCGGACGCGCTGATCGAGGCGGCCGATCTGGTCACCGAGATGACCTTGGTGAAGCATCCCTTCCGTTCCGGCGTCAAGGCGCAGGCGGGAATCGAGTTCTAGGGCGCTCTGTGTTAAAACTTGATCTTCCGATTCGCATCCGTCCGGGGGAGTTGAACGCATGACCGCACGTTTGTTGAGCTTGGCGATTCTGGGCGCATCCCTGTTTCTGAACGCCTGCGCCACGCCGCCGTCGACCGACGCCGACAAGGCCCGGCAAATCGTCGAGTCCGCCGGGGCGACCCTGGACAGCTTCACGTCGTCCAACGAACCGCCCATGGAACACTTCCGCAACCTGATGCCCCGCGCCCACGGGGTCGTCATCTTTCCCGGGCTGATCAAGGGCGGCTTCATCGTCGGGGCCGAGGGCGGCAACGGCGTTCTGCTGGCGCGCGACGCCGCGGGCGCGTGGGGGCAGCCCGCGTTCTACACGCTGGCGTCCGGCAGCATCGGCCTGCAGGTGGGCGGGCAGATGGGCGACACGGTGTTGCTGGTGTTCAGCCCGGATGCGGTGAAAGCCATCGTCGAACACCAGGGCAAGCTCGGCGCGGATCTGGGGCTCGTGGTGGGCACCGTCGGCGCGGGCGTCGAGGCGGCGACCACCGCCAACATCGGTGCGGACGTGCTGGCGTTTTCGAAAAACATCGGCATGTTCGCGGGTGGGTCCCTGGAAGCGGCAGCGCTGATCAAGCGCAACGACCTTAACGCCGCGTTCTACGGCCGGAACGTGTCCAGCGCCGACATCGTGCTGGCGAAGAGCGTGTCCAACCCCGCCGCGGACGGCCTGCGCGCCGCCCTGGCCCAGCGCTAAGGCGTCCCGGATGCCCAAAACCGCCCGTCCCGCGCGCGCGCTGATGGTCCAGGGCACGGGGTCGGACGCGGGCAAGTCCCTGTTGGTCGCCGGGCTCGCCCGGGCGTTTACCATGCGGGGGCTCAAGGTCCTGCCCTTCAAGCCGCAGAACATGTCCAACAACGCCGCGGTCACGGTGGACGGCGGGGAAATCGGCCGCGCCCAGGCGCTTCAGGCGCGCGCCGCCGGGGCCCAGCCGCACACCGACATGAATCCCGTCCTGCTCAAGCCCGAAGGCGACACCGGCGCGCAGCTGGTGGTGAACGGCCGGGTGCGGGGGCGGGTCGCGCCCCGGGACTTCCGCACCTTCAAGGATACCTTGCTGCCGGACGTCCTGGCGGCGTTCGAACGGCTCCGCTCCCGGTGCGATCTGGTGCTGGTGGAAGGCGCGGGCAGCCCGTCGGAAGTCAACCTGCGCGCCGGCGACATCGCCAACATGGGCTTCGCCCAGGCCGCCGACGTGCCGGTGATCCTCGCCGGCGACGTGGAAAAGGGCGGCGTCATCGCCCAGGTGGTCGGCACGCACGCGGTGCTGACGCCGTCGGAGCGCGCGCGCGTCAAGGGCTTCATCATCAACAAGTTCCGGGGCGACGTGTCGCTGTTCGACGACGCCCTCACCGACATGGAGGCCCGCACCGGCTGGGCCGCGCTGGGCGTGGCGCCATGGTTCGAGGATGCGCGCAAACTGCCCAAGGAAGACAGCGCGTCGCTGGACCGCTGGCGCGAAAGCGGCCGCGGCCGGGACGCGATTCGCATCGCGGTTCCCAGGCTCGCGCGGATCAGCAATTTCGACGATCTCGATCCCCTGTCCCAGGAACAGGACGTGGATCTGTTTTTCGTCGAACCCGGCCAGGCCATCCCCTGCGACGTGGACGCCGTGGTGCTGACGGGATCCAAGGCGGTGATCTCGGATCTGCGCCAGCTCAAGCGCGAGGACTGGGATGTCGACATCGCCGCCCACGTGCACCGGGGCGGAACCGTGGTGGGGCTGTGCGGCGGGTACCAGATGCTGGGGGCGCGCATCGCCGATCCCGGCGGGGTCGAGGGCGAGCCCGGCGAGGAACTGGGCCTGGGCCTGCTGGACGTGGAAACGGTGCTCAGCGACGACAAGGCCCTGTTGCACGTGCGCGGACGGGACGCCGAAACCGGCTCTGAAATAGCCGGCTATGAAATGCACCTGGGCCTGACCGAAGGCCCGGACCGCCGCCGCCCCTGGTTTCATCTGGACGACGGGCGGGACGACGGCGCGCGGTCCCACGCGGGCCGGGTCATGGGCGGATACCTTCACGGCGTGTTCGCCGCCAACGGCTTCCGCCATGCTTTCCTGACGCGGCTGCGTCACGGCCGCACCGGCGGCGCGGACTATGAGCACGGCGTCGAGGCCGCCCTGGACGCCCTGGCCCGCCATCTGGAAGACGCCCTGGACCTGGACCGTCTTTTGGCCCTTTCGTCCTAACGGGCTGCTGAAAACCTCAAAAAATCGTCATCACCGCGCAGGCGCATGGGCGCCGACGTAAGGGATTCCCAAACGGCTGATTTTGTGATTCCTCATGATTATGACACAGGATGTATTCCCGGAAGATGGCTGGCGAGAGGTTATGGCGCCTCTGGCCGGCCTGGTTGACCTGGACGAGACGGCCCGGACGAGCGGTGCGCTGACGCGCCGCCGTGGCGTGTCGAGCGCCGGTGCGTCGTTGCGATTGGCGTTTGCCCGGGGTCCGGGCGGTCTGTCGTTGCGTCAGGCGGCGGCCTGGGCGGGGATGTCGCGGGTTGCGCCCATATCCGGATGGTCTAAGCTTGAACGGCCCATCGGCGTTCGCGTTCCCAGGTTGCGGGTTGCGCCCATATCCGGATGGTCTAAGCTCAAACGCCTCGCGCAGCGTCGCCATATCCTGTTGCGGGTTGCGCCCATATCCGGATGGTCTAAGCTTTTTCAAGGCGATGGAGAGTCCGAGAGAGTAGTTGCGGGTTGCGCCCATATCCGGATGGTCTAAGCTCCACACGCCCACCGCCAACGCCTTGAAGTTGTTGCGGGTTGCGCCCATATCCGGAT
>JADGBG010000154.1 GCA_015231605.1 Alphaproteobacteria bacterium
GATGGTGCGGTCGAGAAGACTCGAACTTCCACGGCCTTTCGGCCACAGCGACCTCAACGCTGCGCGTCTACCAGTTCCGCCACGACCGCACAGTCACTTCGTAGGCGTTGCCTGAGCCGGGAATAGCAAATACTGTCACCGCAATCAAGCGTGCTGAAGCAAACGGAACCGTGATGGCGAAAAAAGATCTTCCCCCCGTGGCGTGGCGGGTATCCCCCGGATTGGAGGACTACCAAACCGCCATGGCGGAGATGGAGGCGCGGGTGCGCGCCATTCGCGACGAAGGCGCCGACGAATTGGTGTGGCTGTTGCAGCATCCGCCGCTGTATACCGCCGGGACCAGCGCGCATGCCGAGGACCTGCTGGACGAGAACCGTTTCCCGGTGTTCGAGGCCGGGCGCGGCGGACAATACACCTACCACGGCCCCGGACAGCGGGTGGTTTACGTGATGCTGGACCTCAAGCACCGGGGGCAGGACGTGCGGGCCTACGTGCGTGATCTCGAGGAATGGATGATCCGGACCCTGGCCTGCTTCGGCGTCCGCGGCGAACGGCGCGATGGCCGCGTCGGCATCTGGGTGGCGCGGGCAAACGGACGCGAGGACAAGATCGGCGCGATCGGCGTGCGGGTGCGCCGCTGGGTGAGCTTCCACGGTCTGGCGTTGAACGTGGATCCGGAGCTCGACCATTTTTCCGGAATCGTTCCCTGCGGCATCGCCGAACACGGCGTGACGTCGCTCAGGGACCTGGGGCTGGGCGCCACTCTGGACGATGTCGACCGGGCGCTACGCGAAACCTTCGAAACCGTTTTCGGCCGGCATGTCCGGCACGACCCACGCGGGTCCTGACACGCGGGTCCTGCCCCTGGCCCCCTTCCCCGTTTCGGCGTATCATTGAAGGATGCGGGGACAAACCCGCCTTCGACACGGATCGAGCGCTCATGCCGCATACGCGCCCCATTGTCCGCAAACAATTTTTTCTGGTGGCGACCGCACTGGTGGCGTTTGTCGTGGCCGTCGTGGCCACGGTTTTGGCTGCGGGCGTCTTGTCCCGGCATTTCAACGCCGACGCCCAACGCATTGAAGCCGAAGCCTGGAGCGTCGCGCAACTGGAACTGGAGCTTGTGCGGGCCCGCCACGCCATGTTGCGTCTGACGGCGGGAGACGGTGGCGCCGGTCTGAACGATGTGCAAGCGCGCCACCAGGCCCTGCACGATCATGTCGGCGAAGTCCTGTCGGACCCGGACGCCCACGGCCTTGGCGGCGCGCCGGACCTGCTGGACGGGCTGCACAGCCTGCACAGAACGCTCGACGCCATAAAGCCCCTGCTCAGCACGCTGAAAAGCGGGCAGATGGAGGATTTCGAGCGCATGACGACGCTGCTCACCCCGTATCTGGACACCTTGGAGCAGGCGACCAAGCGCCTTCAGGTCAAGCGTCGGGTGGATAACGCGGCCTATCTCGAAACCATGAACGCCCACCGCGACATGGTCGGCCTCGCCGTGCTCTGTGCGATCGCGGGGGCGGGCCTGCTGCTGGCCCTCGTCATCGTCCAGAACCTCGAAGTCAGGCATGTGTTGACCACGGCCCGCAAGGCGCTGGAGGCGTCCGCGGACGCCAGCAAATCGAAATCCGCGTTTCTCGCCAACATGAGCCACGAACTGCGCACCCCGCTCACGGGCATCATCGGGTTTTCCGGCATGATGGAGCAGGAAACCATGGGACCGTTGCCGCCGAAGTACAAGGAATACGCGGGCGACATCGAAAAAAGCGGCAAGCACCTGTTGGATCTCATCAATGACATCCTGGATCTGTCCAAGGCCGAGGCCAACAAGCTCGATCTCGATCCCGACATCTTCCATGTTCAGGACCTGTTCCAACAGTCCCGGCGCCTGGCGTCCGGTCTGATGGGCGCCCATGGCGTAAAGGTCGTGGCCCGCGTCCCGGAAGACACACCCGAGCTCCTGGTGGACCGCCGACGCGTGGTTCAGTGCATGGTGAACCTGCTCAGCAACGCCATCACGTTCTCCCCGGACGGCGCGGAGGTGGTGGTGAGCGTGGAAACCACCGCCAACGGCGGCTTGGCCGTCGCTTTCCGCGATCAGGGGCCGGGCATGACCGAAAACGACCTGAAGATCGCCATGCAGCCCTTTGGTCAGGTCCGCCACGGCCCCGACACCCATCACAAGCCCGGCAGTGGACTGGGGTTGCCCCTGGTGAAAACGATGATCGAACTGCACAACGGCGCATTGGACATTCAGAGCGTCTCCGGCCAGGGAACCACCGCGCGGCTGGTGTTTCCACCCGAACGGGTGATCCGGCGCTGACTACAGCGTCGGCAATTTGTGGAACCCGGCGTCCCCGGGCGGCGGGGCGGGGGAGTGTTCGACCGCATCGACGCGGGCCAGCGGCGGGCCCTTGCGGCATTCGGCCAGCATGGCCTCGACACGGGGCGCGGGACCGGAAAAGATCGCCTCCACCGACCCGTCGGCGCGGTTGCGCACCCACCCCGACAGCCCCAGACCCTCGGCCGTCTTGCTGGTCCAGGCCCGGTACCAGACCCCCTGGACCCGGCCGCGAATGAAGACGTGTACGGTCTTGTCGGGGTCCATGGCCGGCCTACCGTCCGCTGGGGCTCATGTGGTGAAATCCCTGCCATAGGGGCTCGTCGCCCTTGAGGGGGATTTCCTCGACCAACATCATGTCCACTGGGCGCGGGCCATCGCGCAGGAGCTCCACCATCTGGCGCACGTCGCCGTCCTCGCCCGCCAACAGAATGTCCATGGAATTGTCGGCGGCCGAGCGCGCCCAGCCGTCAAGGCGCAATTCCACCGCCAGTTCCACCAGCCAGCGCACGAACGCATCGTTCTGCACCAGCCCGCGCACGCGCAGGCGCACCACCCGGTCATGGTGCTGGAACTGACGCTTGGGCTTGGACGCACGAGCCTTGCGCCACGCGACGCGCGGGCGTTCGGGGCGGCGAAAGGCCACGACGTTGTCGTCCTTCTCGTCGTCGTCCGCCATCGTTCCTCGATCCGTTTTCGGGCCCGCTCAGGCGAAGGTCAGGATCACCTGATCCACGGCCAGGCTGTCGCCGGGTTTGGCCGATACCGCTTCGATTGTACCGTCCTTGGCAGCGCGAAGCACGTTTTCCATTTTCATGGCTTCGATCACGGCCAACTCCTCACCCGCCTTGACGTCCTGACCGGGCACCACCGACACCGACAGCAACAGCCCCGGCATCGGCGACAGCAACAGCTTGGAGGTGTCGGGCGGCAGTTTTTCCGGCATCAACGTGAACATGGCGGCCGCGCGCGCCGACATCACCCGGATGTCGGCCTGGGCGCCCGCGTGCAGCAACCGGTAGCCCACCGGCAGGCGGTCGGCCTGGATGATCACGGGCCGCCCGCCCACCGTGCCTTCGAACACGGTCTCGCCCAGCTTCCAGTCCGTGCGCACGCTCAAGGGACCGGTGGCGTAACCCTTGGCGTGAATGTCGACCTCGTATCCTCCATCGACGGTGCCCACGGTCACGGGAACGTGCTTGTCGCCGATGATCACGGTCCAGTCGTCGGCGACGCGGCGCTCGTGCCCGTTCTGCTGACCGCTGATCCGCGCGGCGCGATCCTGGTAGGCGCGGTGCATGCTGGCGGCGACACTGATCAGCACCGACGGATCATCGTGCAACACGTCGGAGGCATGGAAGCCGTCGGGATATTCCTCGGCGATGAAGCCGGTGCTGAGCCGTCCCTCGACGAAGCGCGGATGGTTCATCAGCGCCGACAAAAACGCGATGTTGTGCTCGACGCCCCGGATGTAATAGCCGTCCAACGCATGGCGCATGGCCCCTATGGCCAGATCGCGGTCCGCGCCGTAGGTGATCAGCTTGGCGATCATGGGGTCGTAATGCATGGAGATCTCGCCGCCTTCGTAGACGCCGGTGTCCACGCGCACGCCCTCGCCCTCGGGCGCGCGATAGCGCTTCAACCGACCGATGGACGGCAGGAAGTTGCGGAACGGATCCTCGGCATAGACGCGGGTCTCGATGGCCCAGCCGTCCAGTTTCACGTCGGCCTGGGTGATGGGCAGCTTCTCCCCGGCGGCGACGCGGATCATCAACTCCACCAAGTCCAGGCCGGTCACCAGTTCGGTGACCGGGTGCTCGACCTGGAGACGCGTGTTCATTTCCAGGAAGTAGAAGTTCTTGTCCTGGTCGACGATGAATTCCACCGTCCCGGCGGATACGTACTTCACTGCCTTGGCCAGTTGCACCGCCTGCTCGCCCATGGCGGCGCGGGTCTCGGGATCCAGGAAGGGGCTTGGCGCTTCCTCGACGACCTTCTGGTGGCGGCGCTGGATGGAGCATTCGCGCTCGCCCAGGTACACGGTGTTGCCGAACGAGTCGGCCATGACCTGGATTTCGATGTGGCGCGGGTTGACGATGAATTTTTCGATGAACACGCGATCATCGCCGAAGCTCGATTTGGCCTCGCGCACGGTGGAGACGAACGCTTCCTTGAGTTCGCCGTCGTTGAAGCACACGCGCATGCCCTTGCCGCCGCCGCCGGCGGAGGCCTTGAGCATCACCGGGTAGCCGATCTGGGCCGCGACCGTCTTGGCTTGGCCGTAGTCCTTGAGCGCCTCGGTATGGCCGGGCACCACGTTGACGCCCGCCTTTTCCGCCAGTTTCTTGGATTCGATCTTGTCGCCCATGGCCTTGATGGCGAGTTCATTGGGACCGATGAACGCGACGCCCGCGCGTTTCAGCATGCGGCAGAACGCCGCGTTTTCCGAAAGGAATCCGTAGCCGGGATGCACCGCGTCCGCGCCGGTGGCCTTGACGACCTCCAGGATCTTGTCCGCGCGCAGATAGCTTTGGGACGACGCCGCGGGACCGATGCAGTGGGCCTCGTCCGCCTGTAGGACGTGCAGGGCGTCGCGGTCGGCCTCGGAATGGACGGCCACCGTCTGGATGCCCATCTTCTTCGCGGTGCGGATCACGCGGCACGCGATCTCGCCCCGGTTGGCGATGAGGATCTTCTTGAACGGCTTGGCGCGTTTGGCCTTGGCGGGTGCTTTCGCCGCCGGCTTTTTCGCGGGTTTGTTCACCGTCTTCTCGGTTTTGCGTGCAGGCATGCGGGGTCCCCTCCTCGCTCGGCCCTTAACGGGCCTTCTTTCCAAACATATCGATAACCTTGCGCAGTTCGACTGCGACGAACGGCCCCAGGCCCACCACCACGATCACGAACCACGGCACGTTCGACCCGGCCGCGATGTTCGCGTAGACCGCCGCCGCCAACACGCTGACGAAGGCCGCGAAGACCAGGGCGAAGCGCACCAGGACGCGCGACTTCACAGTGGAATGTTGCCGTGCTTTTTCCACGGGTTCTGTAGCTCCTTGCCCCGCAGCATGCGCAGCGACCGGCCGACGCGCACGCGGGTGTTGTGCGGCATGATCACGTCGTCGATGAAGCCGCGCTGGCCGACGATGAACGGGTTGGCGAAGGTCTTGCGGTATTCCTCGGTGCGTTCCGCCAACGTGTCGGGATCCTTGGCGTCGGCGCGGAAAATGATCTCCACCGCGCCCTTGGGCCCCATCACGGCGATTTCCGCCGACGGCCAGGCGAAGTTGACGTCGCCGCGCAGGTGCTTGGAGCTCATCACGTCGTACGCACCGCCATAGGCCTTGCG
>JADGBG010000155.1 GCA_015231605.1 Alphaproteobacteria bacterium
CGGCCTTCATCTCGGAACCATAAACTGCGTTTCCGCTTAAAAGGCGCTTTTTTAGCCGCCGAGGCGCGGTCGAGTTGCGTTTGTCGCTGAGTTTCGGCCATTTTCGCATAATCCAGGCACACTTAGCCCTCCGTCATCTCATGTTTCCTTCGTTCAGGCCGTCGCCGGGGTCGGTCGTCGCAAGGTTACGGTGACAGGCAAGGTTACGGTGACAGTGCACTTAATTGGAGTTACGGAGTTACGCGGAGTTACGGTGACAGTGCACTTAATTGACTCTCGCGCAAATTCCATTTAACCTCCAAACATGGCTCGACTTGCACGCATCGTTCTTCCCGGCATTCCCCACCATGTGACCCAGCGGGGCAATGGACGGGCGCAGACGTTTTTCAGCGATGCGGATTATCGATATTACCGGGACCTGCTGGTCGATCAGTGTGGACAGCACGGTGTGAGCATCTTGGGCTGGTGCCTGATGCCCAACCATGTCCATTTGATTTTGACGCCGCCGGACAAGGATGCCCTGCGTGGGGCGCTGTCGCGTGTTCATCGGATGTATGCGGGGCATATCCATGCGCGGGAAAAGCGCACCGGACATTTTTGGCAAGGGCGGTTTGGGTGCGTAGCCATGGATGAAGACCACTTGGTCGCGGCCATGGCCTATGTGGCGCTGAATCCCGTTCGGGCGAAGTTGGTTGAAAAGGCCGAAGACTGGCCGTGGTCTTCCGTCCACGCCTATCGCTTGGCCAAAAAGGGAGACGGCGTGACCAATGTAAAAGCGGCGCAGCCCTACTTGAAAGCCGCAAGGCAGATCATCAAAGCGGGTGAAGAGGATGTGCGGTTCAAGACGTTGCGCCAATCGGAAACCATCGGTCGGCCCATCGGCAACGATGACTTCCTGCGCCAAGCCGAACAGCAGGTCGGTCGAGCCCTAAAACCCGGCAAGCGGGGGCCAAAGCCGTAAAAACGGTGACACCCGTAAAAACGGTGACACAATACGATTAAACTTGCCCATCTGGGCTTTCCCCGCCACCTTCTCCGCCACCTCGCGCGCATGACGGAAACGCGATCCGATGTTTCCTGCGGGAAATCGGTCATGTTTCCGGGATGCGTCAGGTATAGTCGCGTCGCCGCGCCTGCTTCGTCGAAGGCAGGGGATCACTCCCCGTCCACGCCCATCAGGTTGCGGGCGAAGTCGGTGGCGTCGAAGGGGCGGAGGTCGTCGATGGCTTCGCCGACGCCGACCGCGTGGACCGGCAGGCCGAATTTGTCGGCCAACGCCACCACCACGCCGCCCTTGGCGGTGCCGTCGAGCTTGGTCATCACCAGACCGGTCACGCCCACCATGTCGCGGAAGGTTTCCACCTGGGCGTGCGCGTTCTGCCCGATGGTGGCGTCCAGCACCAGCAAGACGTCGTGCGGCGCGCTGGCATCGATCTTCTTGATGACGCGGACGATTTTTTCCAGCTCGGCCATCAGGTCCTTCTTGTTTTGCAGCCGCCCGGCGGTGTCGATCATCAATACGTCGATGTTTTTGGCGCGCGCCTCGGTCAGCGCGTCGAAGCACAGTCCCGCCGCGTCCGCGCCGATCTGGCGCGCGATCACCGGCGCGCCGGTGCGTTCGCCCCACACCTGAAGCTGTTCGACGGCGGCGGCGCGGAACGTGTCGCCGGCCACCAGCATGACCGTCTTGCCGGTTTCCAGGAATTGCTTGGCCATCTTGCCGGTGGTGGTGGTCTTGCCGCTGCCGTTGACGCCGCACATCAAGATCACGTGCGGCTTGCGCCCGGCCGCCAGCGACAGGGGCCTGGCCACGGGCTTGAGGATTTCGGCGATATGCCGGGCGAAGGCCTCGCGCACCTCGCGCTCGGAAACTTCCTGGTCGTAGCGCGTCTTGGCCAGTTCGGCGCCGAGACGCGCGGCGGTGGACACGCCCATGTCGGAGACGATCAGCGCCTCCTCCAGCTGTTCCAGCAGATCGTCGTCGAGACGGCGCTTGGCGCTGAACACGGCGGCGATGTTGGCGGTGATGTTGTCCTTGGACTTGCCGAGCCCGCTGGACAGCTTCTTCACCCACGCGGACGTTTCCTTGACGATGTGGTGCTTGCCTTGCAGCACGCCGTTGATGTCGGTCATGAAGTAGGCGTCGACGACGGCGCCCGGCTCGAACGGGTCGTTCATCTTGACCGGCGCGAAGCTTTCGGTGCGCCCATCGCGCTCCGTTTCCATCAGCACCGGGCCGTGGGTTTTGACCAGCGAGCGGATGTGCCTGTGATTGGCGCGGTCCCCGGCTTCGCGGAGTTTCCGCGCGCGCTCCTTGGCGACGTCGCCCGGCACCTGCGGCATGTCGGCGGCCGGCGTGCCGGGACGCGCGGAGTACGGAAAGACGTGCAAGTACGCGATGTCCCAGTCTTCCACGTGGCGCAAGGTGGTTTCGAACATTCCGTCCGTTTCGGTGGGGAAGCCCGCGATCAGGTCCGCGCCGAACACCACGTCCGGGCGGGCCACGCGGGCGGTGGCGATGACGTTGGCGATGTCGGCCACCTCGTGGCGGCGCTTCATGCGCTTCAGCACCATGTCGTCGGCGGCCTGGAGGCTGAGGTGCAGATGCGGCATCAAACGCGGCTCGGTCGCCAGAAGTTCAAAGAAGGCCCGGTCCAGACGCGCGGGGTCCAGGGAACTCAACCGCAACCGCTTGAGATCCGGGCAGGCGTCGAGGATGCGCCGGATCACCTGGGTAAGCCCCGTTCCGTACGCGTCGCACAGCCCGATGTCCGCGCCATACGACGCGATGTCCACGCCGGTCAGCACCACTTCCAGGTGCCCCGTGGCGACCAAGGTCTTGACCTGATCGACGATGCGTTGCATCGGCACCGAACGGTTGGGGCCGCGCGCGGCGGGAATGACGCAAAACGTGCAGTCGTTGTCGCAGCCCTGTTGGATCAGGACAAAGGCGCGGGTGCGCCCTTCCAGCCCGGTGACCAGGTGGCCCGCGGTCTCGCGCACCTCGTTGATGTCGGACACCAGGATGGTCCCGTCGTCCGGGCCGCCCAGCAGGGTCGCGGCCTCCAGCTTTTCCAAGTTTCCAACCACGCGGTCAACTTCCTCCATATCGGCGAACATTTCGGGGTTCAACTGCGCCGCGCAGCCGGTGACGACGATGCGCACGTTCGGGCGTTCGCGCTTGATGCGGCGGATCGTCTGGCGGGCCTGGCGCTCGGCCTCGCCGGTCACGGCGCAGGTGTTGACGATCACGGTGTCGATCGCGCCGGCCTTGTCCAGCTCGACGCGCATCACCTCGCTTTCCAGCGTATTGAGCCGGCAGCCCAGCGTCACGACCTCGGCGCCGCTCATTGCGCGGTGTCCATCAAAAGCGCGGGGTCGAAGTTGCCGGTGAAGCTGGTCGCCACCGGGCCGGTCATCAGGACGGTGTTGTCGGGCAGCCATTCGATGGTGAGCGTGCCGCCGTCCAGCACCACGTCGGCCTTGCGCCCCGTGAGGCCGCGCCGCGCCGTCGCCACCAGCGCCGCGCACGCGCCGGTGCCGCACGCCTGAGTGATGCCCGCGCCGCGTTCCCACACCCGCATGCGGATGCGATCCGGGGCCAGAACCTGAACGGCCTCGACATTGGTGCGCTGGGGAAACAGGCGGTCGTGCTCCACCACCGGGCCATAGGCCGCGAGGTCCACGCGCTCGGCGTCGTCTACGATGAACACCGCGTGCGGATTGCCCATGTTGACGCCCACCGGGTTTTTCAGCGGCCCGGCCTCGAGCCCCAGGTTTTCGGTGTCGCGCGCCTCGGCCAGCGGCAGGTCCCGCCAGTCGAGCCGGGCCGGGCCCATGTCGACGCCGTACAGGCCGCCGCCGAGGTTTTCGCAGTCCAGCAGGCCGGAAATCGTTTCCACGATGACATGGGTTTCCGCCTTTTCCGTGCACATCAGGCTGGCGACGCAGCGGGTCGCGTTGCCGCACGCTCCGGATTCGGATCCGTCGGGGTTGTAGATGCGCATGAACACGTCGGCCACCGCATCCCGCGGATTTTCCAGCACGATCAACTGGTCGCAGCCGACGCCGCGCCGCCGGTCAGAGATGGCGCGCCGGGCCGCGGGCGTCAGGGACAAACCGTTGTCCCGCCCGTCCAAAATCACGAAATCGTTGCCGAGCCCGTGCATCTTTATGAAATCAAGCGCCGTCATGGGCCTGTTATATGGGCTTGCGCCCCCTTTCGTCCAGGGGCTTGGGCGTCAAATGCGCTCCAGCCGTCCATCCAGGCCGGGCAGCCACAAAAAGCGGATCAATTCGCGCATTTCGTCGCGCGCCGCGACGTAGGACTTCGTGGGCTCCACCGCGAAGGCCGGTTCGTCGAGGTCCATCACCGTCAGGCCCGCCAGGAACAGCTGGCGGTAGACCACCCGTTCGGCGAAACCGGCGGCGACGCGAAAGCCCAGCTCGCCGGACAGATCCTTCAGCACCTCGGCCATCATCAGCTTGTTGCGGTCGGCGAGGTTGCTCAACCGGTTGCGCAGCACCACCCAGTCCAGCCCTTTGTGGGTGTGTTCAAGGCGCAGCTGGCGCTGTTCCCACACGGTGCGGGCGTAGATGCCGGGGCGCCCCGCGCGATACGTCTCGCCGTCCAGCTCGGCGAGAACGTCGAGGTCCACCAGGCTGTCGTTGATGGGGGTGACCAGCAGGTCCGCCATCATGTGCGCCTGGCGCGCCAGCAGCGTGTCGTTGCCGGGGCAGTCGGCGACCACGAAATCGTGGCCGTCGCGCGCCTGCTGCAAGGCGATGGCGAGCTGTTCCTCGGGCCGCGAGCTGCCGTCGGAAATGGCGAACACCAGCGGATCCCAGTGCGTGCTTTGCGGCAGCGCCACGCCGCTGCGCCGCACCGCCGTTTCGCGGTTGTTGATGTAACGCGTCAGGCTGCGCTGGCGGCGGTCGAGGTCGAAGGTCGCGACGCGAAAGCCCATGCGCATCAGCGCCACGGCCACGTGCATGGCGGTGGTGGTCTTGCCCGACCCCCCCTTTTCATTGCCGACGACGATGGTGTACCCGTCCGAAATGCTCTGAATTCCCTGTCCGCGAGACCTTTACCCGTTGCTGGGCGGGGATTATGGGTCAAAGTCCCGTTCGCCGCAATGGCCGTCATGGTCCTTGCCAGGAGCCCGGCCGTTGACCAGAATGGGGGCCCCTACGCAACTGTGGAAAGCCAAATCCGTGTCCGTCACCCCCTCCTACCGTGAAACCTTTCTGGGCGAGGCGCGCGCCGCGCTCGACACCCTTGACCTGGCGCTGACGGGCAAGGATGGGGGCCAGATGCGGTCCGCCCGCGCCTCGCTGCACAGCCTCAAGGGCGCGGCTGCGGCGTTCGGCATGATGGAGCTTGCGCAAATGGCCGCGGGGTCCGCAGGACTGTGCGACGCCGTGGTGGATAAACGCGACGAGCCGGACGCCTTGGACCTGTTGGCCCGCGCGCGGGACGTCATGACCGCGCACCTCGACGACCCGCGGCGGGCGGAGGCGGACGTGCGCGCCCTGTTGGCGGATCTGCGCGTTCGCGCGCCCGGCGCCCTGGACGCGCCGGGCGGTCC
>JADGBG010000013.1:0-17267 GCA_015231605.1 Alphaproteobacteria bacterium
CCTACTGGCTGGGCATTTCAGAGTCCCAGACGCTCAGTTAACCGGACAGCAGTGACACAAGTCGCATGTTTTATAGACGGGAATTTTAAAGAATTCCACGAAAAAATTCACGAATACACTAATTATTGGTGTTGTTTGTGGCGCCTGGCCCGGGGGTGGGCGTTGCCGTAGACGGCCTGGAGATGGTGCGCGTCCACGGCGGTATAGCGTTGCGTGGTGCTGAGCGAGGCATGCCCCAGCAATTCTTGGATGGTGCGCAAGTCGCCCCCACCCGCCAGCAGGTGCGTGGCGAAGCTGTGGCGCAGCGCGTGCGGGGTGGCGCTGTCGGGAAGACCAAGATAGGCGCGGGCGTCGCGCATCATCGCCTGGGCCACGCCGGCTTGCAAACGCTTGCCCCGCACCCCCAGGAACAGCGGGCTGTCCGGCGTCATGGGAAAGGGACAGGCGTGGACGTATTGGGCGATGGCGTCGCGGACCTGGGGCAGCACGGGGACCACGCGCTGTTTGGATCCCTTGCCGGTCACGGTCATGACGTCGCCCCTGGGAACGTCGCGCACGGCCAGCGACAAGGCCTCGGCGATGCGCAGGCCGCATCCGTAGAGAAGCGTCAGCAAGGCCTCGTTGCGTTTGGCGACCCAGGGTTCGTCCGTCAATTCGCCCGCCATGCCGATCACCTCCAGGGCGTCCGTGGGGTCCAGCGCCTTGGGCAGGGACTTGTCCTGCTTGGGGGTGCGCAGCGCGTGCACGGCGGCGTTCTTGGCCCACGCGTTGCGTTCCAGGAACTTGAACAGCGTGCGCAGCGTCGACAGCTTGCGCGCCACCGTGGCCTTGGACTTGCCCTCGGAGTTGAGACGCGCCAGCCAGGCGCGGAAATCGGCGGCGGTGAGCCGTTCCAGCGCGCCGAGGTCCAGGGACTGGCCCAGATGCGGGCCGAGGAAGGCGAGAAATCCGGCGATGTCGCGGGCGTAGTTGACGACGGTGTGGGGGCTGGTGCGCCGTTCATGGGCCAGCCAGTCGAGCCACGCCACCAACGCCGGGGCCAGCGCCGGATGCGCGTCCAGCGCCGCCGTCAGCGGGGACGGGGTCAGGCGTGCGGCGTCAGCCATTTGGTGAGCATTTTCTCGGCGACCCGGGTCAGGAAGTTGAGGAGATCCGTGGCCTGGCCCGGATGGAACAGCCCCGGGGTGCTGGAGCCCAGCGCCAACATGCCCGCGGGCAGGATGGAATTGGCGCGGAACCGCGCCAGCCCGGCCGAACGCACCAATCCCGCGTCGTCGCCGAACACCGTGCCGTCGTCCAGCATGTCGCGGACCAGCGCGATGTCCTCGCCGTCGCCGAAGTGTTCCTCGAGATAGCCCATGGGCAGCATCCTGGCGCCCGGCAGGCGCAATGCCGCCTGGGCCTTGAAATCCTGTTCGAAGGCGAACGCCACCACGTCGACATCCAGCAACAGCGCCAGGTCCTGGGTGATGATGCGGGCCATCTGATCGCCGTCGTTGGCGCTGAGCAGCGCCAGGACGGCCGCGTGCGTGCGGGTGAGATAGGTCATGTTCTCGCGCGAGGTGGCGATCACGTCCTGGGCGCAGGCGCTGAGGTTGGTGACCTCGTCGCGTAGGCGGTCCATCATGGCGCTTTGGAAATCGATCACGCCGTCGGGACGTTGCGGCGCTTCCGGCGCGGGGATGGACACCAAAACGTCCGGGTTGCGGGAAAAATAATCCGGATGGGCGCGCAGATACGCCGTCACGTCGTCGTCGTTCATGGTGAAGTCTCTGGCCGCGGTCATGGTGCTGGTCATGGTCTCAAAACCCCCGAATCGTTCGGGGTTCATGATGAATCATTTTCGTTAACGCTTTCCTTCCGTAATCTGGAAACATGACGATGTCCGATTCGACGATGTTTTCCGGAGACGCGCGCATGGGCGTGATGTTGCCCGTGCCCGTTCCCATGTCCGGGGGCGCGCCGGGCGACGCCAACATTTACGACTACCGCGTCGGTCCTGGCCAGACCCTGGCGGCGGGAGATTTCGTGCGCGTGCCGTTCGGGCCGCGCAAGCTGGTCGGCGTGGTGTGGGGGCCAGGCGTGGGCGCGGTCGCCGACGTCAAGCTCAAGGCCGTGATCGACGCGCTGCCCCTCCCGCCCATGGCGGACGTCACGCGCCGCTTCGTCGATTGGGTCGCGAACTATACGCTGAGCCCGCCGGGCGCGGTGTTGAAGATGGCCATGAGCGCGCGCGACGTCTTCGATCCGCCCGCGACCGTCACCGCCTACCGGGTGGCGGACGCGCCGCCCGCCATCAAGATGACCTCCGCCCGCCAGCGGGTGCTGGACGTGTTGCGAAACGGTCCGCCCTTGGGCGCGTCCGAGGCGGCGTTGCAGGCCGGATGCTCGCCCGCCGTGGTGACGGGACTGGCCAAGGCGGGGGCGCTGGTGGCGGTGGAGCAACTCCGCCGCATGGACTGGACGCCTCCCGACCTGGGGCGCCGGGGACCGGACCTGTCGGACGCCCAGCGCCGGGCCGCCGACCGTCTCGCGGACCGCGCCGCCGGGGGCGGATTCGCGCCGGTGCTGCTGGACGGCGTTCCCGGATCGGGCAAGACCGAGGTCTATTTCGAAGCCGTGGCCGCGGCGCTCCGCCGCGGCCGACAGGTGCTGGTGCTGCTGCCGGAAATCGCGCTGGGCTCGCAGTGGCTGGCGCGGTTCGAACGCCGTTTCGGCGCGCGCCCGGCCCAGTGGCATTCGGAAATCGGCCAGCGGGAGCGGCGCGAAACCTGGCGCGCGGTGGCGGAAGGCAGGGTGGGCGTGGTGGTGGGCGCGCGCTCGGCCCTGTTTTTGCCGTTTCAGGATTTGGGCCTGATCGTGGTGGACGAAGAACACGATCCCGCCTTCAAGCAGGAAGACGGCGTCATCTACAACGCCCGCGACATGGCCGTGGTGCGGGCGCATCTGGGCGAGATTCCCATCTGTCTGGTGAGCGCCACGCCGTCGCTGGAAACCCTGGTCAACGCCGAGGCTGGAAAATACGAATTGCTGCATCTGCCGGAACGCCACGGCGGCGCGGTGTTGCCGGAACTGGACCTCATCGACATGCGCCGCGAAAAGCTGCCCGCGACGCGCTGGCTGTCGCCCACCCTGACCGCCAGCCTCAAGGAAACGCTGGCGGCGGGCGAGCAGGCGATGCTGTTCCTCAACCGCCGGGGATATGCGCCGCTGACCCTGTGCCGCAAATGCGGCTACCGGCTGGCGTGCCCCAACTGTTCGGCATGGATGGTCGAACACCGGGCGCGGGGCCGGTTGGAATGTCACCACTGCGGCCACGCCATCCGCCTGCCCGACGCCTGCCCCGAATGCGCGGCCGAAAACAGCTTCGCCGCCTGCGGCCCCGGGGTGGAGCGCCTGGCCGAGGAGGTGAGGGAAGACTTTCCCGACGCGCGCCTCGCCATCGCCAGTTCCGACACGCTCACCGGCCCGCGCGCCGCCGCCGAACTGATCGAGCGGATCGAGCGCCACGAGGTGGATCTGATCATCGGCACGCAGATCGTCGCCAAGGGCTACCATTTCCCCATGCTGACCCTGGTCGGCGTGGTGGACGGGGACTTGGGGCTTGCCGGCGGGGATCTGCGCGCGGCGGAGCGCACCTATCAGCTGTTGTATCAGGTCGCCGGGCGCGCCGGGCGCGGCGCGCGGCCGGGACGTGTCCTGGTGCAGACCTTCCAGCCCCAGCACCCGGTGATGCAGGCCATGCATTCGGGGGTGCGCGAACGCTTCGTCGCCGAAGAAATCCGCGCCCGCGAGGATATGCGCATGCCGCCCTTCGGCCGTCTGGTGGCGGTGATCGTGTCGGCCAAGGACGACGCCGTCGCCGACGCCCAGGCCGCCCGGCTGGGCCGCGCCCGTCCCACCTATGACGGGGTCGAGGTCCTGGGCCCCGCGCCTGCGCCGCTGGCGCTGTTGCGCGGCTGGCGGCGCAGGCGTTTGTTGATGAAGGTGCGCGCCGGACTGGCGCCCCAGCCCGTGGTGCGCGAATGGCTGCTCCGCGCCGGACGGGAAAAGGGCGCGCGGGTGCAAATCGACGTCGATCCGCAGAGCTTTCTGTGATTCGCGGGACCGCCCGGGGGGACGGCGGATGGCGGGGATTTTTTGTACATCGGGAAGGCCTTGTTCGAAGGCGGGCCGCGAATGCGTCGCCGAGGGCGTTGCGTTGGGGCGTAGTAGATTGATTTAAAATGCTAAAAACTCCACTGGAAAAACGCCAAGAGTCGCCTTGCAAGGCCTAAACCCGTGTGTTAGATAACCCCTGCGTGGCGCGGAACGGGTCCGTGACGACTTTTTTGTGCGCAAACGCAAGCCAAAGGGGCTATGCTCCTGTCAGGGATTCACAGGTCAGGGATTAACCCAGGTGCCATCCGAGACCAATCGACCGACAGGCCTTTCGGGCCGCTACGCCATTGCGCTCTATGAGCTGGCGGACGCCGCGAACAAGCTGGACACGGTCGCCGGCGACCTCAAGGCCTTGAGGTCCATGATTCAAGAAAGCGACGATTTGCGCCGTTTGTTGGCCTCCGCGATCATCAACCGCGCCTCCCAGGTCAAGGCCATGACGGCGCTTTGCCAAGAGGCGGGCATGGACGATCTGACGGTGAAATTCGTCGGTTCGGTCGCGCAGAACCGCCGGTTGATCGCGCTGGATCTGATGATCAAGGCGTATCTCGCGGAGTTGTCGCGCCAGCGTGGCGAGACCTCCGCGCAAGTGATTTCGGCCAAAACGCTGTCGGACGCGCAGCTCAAGGCCGTTACGGACGTGTTGAAGAAAGTCGCGGGGACCCAGGTCGCCGTGGACGCGGACGTCGACGAAAGCCTGCTCGGCGGGATGGTCGTCAAGGTCGGATCGCAGATGATCGACACCTCCATCAAAACCAAGTTGCAGCAGTTACACCTCTCCATGAAGGGGATTGGATAAATGGATATCCGGGCCGCGGAAATCTCCGCAATTCTCAAAAAGCAAATCGAAAACTTCGGAACCGAGGCGGAAGTCGCCGAGGTGGGTCAGGTGCTGGCCGTCGGCGACGGCATCGCGCGCATCTATGGCCTTGATAACGTCCAGGCCGGCGAAATGGTCGAGTTTCCGGGCGCCATCAAGGGCATGGCCCTGAACCTTGAAGAAGACAACGTCGGCGCCGTGATTTTCGGAGACGACCGCACCATCAAGGAAGGCGACACCGTCAAGCGGACCGGCGCCATCGTCGAGGTCCCCATCGGCCCCGGCCTCTTGGGCCGCGTGGTGGACGCGCTGGGCAACCCGATCGACGGCAAGGGCCCGATCGAGGCCGTGCGCCGCAGCCGCGTCGAAGTGAAGGCCCCCGGCATCATCCCGCGCAAATCGGTGCACGAACCGATGCAGACCGGCCTCAAGGCGATCGACTCGCTGATTCCCATCGGCCGCGGCCAGCGCGAACTGATCATCGGCGACCGCCAGACCGGCAAGACCGCGGTGATCATCGACACCATCATCAACCAGAAAAACGTCAACGACGCCGCCAAGGACGATAGCGAGAAGCTGTTCTGCATCTACGTGGCCGTCGGCCAGAAGCGTTCCACCGTCGCGCAGCTGGTGAAGACCCTGGAAGACAACGGCGCGCTGGAATACTCCATCATCGTCGCCGCCACCGCGTCCGACCCCGCGCCGATGCAGTTCCTGGCGCCGTACACGGGCTGCACCATGGGCGAATACTTCCGCGACAGCGGCATGCACGCGGTCATTTTCTACGACGATCTGTCCAAGCAGGCCGTCGCGTACCGCCAGATGTCCCTGCTGCTGCGCCGTCCGCCGGGCCGCGAAGCCTATCCGGGCGACGTGTTCTACCTGCACTCCCGTCTGCTGGAACGCTCGTGCAAGCTGGGCGACGCGGCGGGCAATGGCTCGCTGACGGGCCTGCCGGTCATCGAAACCCAGGCGGGCGACGTGTCGGCGTACATCCCGACCAACGTGATTTCGATCACCGACGGCCAGATCTTCCTGGAATCGGAACTGTTCTACAAGGGCATCCGCCCGGCCGTGAACGTCGGCCTGTCGGTGTCGCGCGTGGGTTCCGCCGCTCAGATCAAGGCCATGAAGCAGGTCGCCGGCTCCATCAAGCTGGAACTGGCGCAGTACCGCGAAATGGCGGCCTTCGCCCAGTTCGCCTCGGACCTCGATCCGGCGACGCAGAAGTTGCTGGCGCGCGGCGCGCGTCTGACCGAGCTGTTGAAACAGCCGCAGTACACGCCGCTTCCGGTCGAAGAGCAGGTGTGCATCATCTTCTCGGGCGTGAAGGGCTATCTGGACAGCATTCCCATCAAGGAGGTGACGGCGTACGAACACGCGCTGCTGGGTGAACTGCGCACCAAGGGCGCGAGCATCCTGGCCACCGTCCGCGCGGAAAAGGCGCTGTCCGAGGACACCACGGCCAAGTTGGCGAAGTTCATCGCGGACTTCACCAAATCCTTCGCCTAAAGCGAGTTTCGGGAGCGAACGGGACAACGTCTCATGCCAAGCCTCAAGGACCTGAAAAACCGGATCGACAGCGTCAAATCGACGCGCAAGATCACCTCGGCCATGAAAATGGTCGCGGCCGCCAAGCTGCGCCGCTCCCAGGAAGCGGCCGAGGCCGGGCGCGACTACACCTTGCGCATGGACCGCATGGTTCAGTCCCTGGCGGCGAGTTTCGCGGGCGTCGACGGCGCGCCGGAACTGCTGGCCGGAAACGGCGCGGACCAGACCCATCTCCTGGTGGTGTTCACGTCCGACCGCGGCCTGTGCGGCGGCTTCAACGGCTCGATCGTGCGGGAAACCCGGCGGCGCATCGCCGACCTCAAGAGCCGGGGCAAGACCGTCAAGATCCTGTGCGTCGGGCGCAAGGGCCGGGACCAACTCAAGGGCGACCACAAAAGCCTGATCGTCGACGCGGTCACGGGGCTGGGCGGCAAAAGCGGCATCCAATACGCGGAAGCCACGCAACTGCGCGACAAGATCACCGGCATGTTCGAGGCGGGGGAATTCGACGTCTGTTCGATCCTGTTCAACCGCTTCCAGTCGGCCATGACCCAGGTGGTGACGCTCAAGCAATTGATCCCGTTCACCGCAAGCGCGGTCAACGACCCCGGCGTCAAGGCCGGCGACGAAGGCGGCCTCAAGGCGAGCTATATCTTCGAACCCGAGGAAGAGGAAATCCTCAAGGCGCTGCTGCCCAAGAACCTGGGCGTGCAGGTGTTCCAGGCGCTTTTGGAAAGCGCCGCGTCGGAACACGGCGCGCGCATGACCGCCATGGACAACGCGACACGCAACGCGGGCGAAATGATCCACAACCTGACGCTGACCTACAACCGCACGCGTCAGGCCTACATCACCAAGGAACTCATCGAAATCATCTCCGGCGCGGAAGCGCTGTAAGAGTGACGCTGGCTTAAAATTAAGGAACATCAGCGATGGCGAAAAATAGCATCGGACAAGTCTCACAGGTCATGGGCGCCGTCGTCGACGTGCGCTTCCCCTCGGGCGATCTGCCGGAAATCCTGACCGCTTTGGAAATGGAAAACAACGGTAAGCGCCTGGTCCTGGAAGTGGCTCAGCACCTTGGAGAAAACGTGGTGCGCACCATCGCCATGGACAGCACCGACGGCCTCCAGCGCGGCAAGGAAGTGACCGCGACGGGCTCGCCGATCACCATGCCGGTGGGCAAGGAAACGCTGGGCCGCATCCTCAACGTCATCGGCGAACCGATCGACGAACGCGGCCCCGTCAACGCCAAGGCCACCGCGCCGATCCACCAGGACGCCCCGGCCTTCGCCGACCAGTCCACGGAGTCGGAAATCCTGGTCACCGGCATCAAGGTCGTGGACCTCGTCGCACCGTACGCCAAGGGCGGCAAGATCGGCCTGTTCGGCGGCGCCGGCGTGGGCAAGACCGTGCTGATCATGGAGTTGATCAACAACATCGCCAAGGGCCACGGCGGCTTCTCGGTGTTCGCCGGGGTCGGCGAACGCACCCGCGAAGGCAACGACCTGTACCATGAAATGATCGAATCCGGCGTTATCGACCTGGAAGGCGACAATTCCAAGGCCGCGTTGGTGTACGGCCAGATGAACGAGCCGCCGGGGGCCCGCGCCCGCGTCGCGCTGTCGGGACTGACCATCGCGGAATACTTCCGCGACCATGAAGGTCAGGACGTGCTGTTCTTCGTGGACAATATCTTCCGCTTCACTCAGGCCGGTTCCGAAGTGTCGGCGCTGTTGGGCCGCATTCCGTCCGCCGTGGGTTACCAGCCGACGCTGGCCACCGACATGGGCGCGCTTCAGGAACGCATCACCTCGACCAAGAAGGGCTCGGTCACCTCGGTGCAGGCCATCTACGTGCCGGCCGACGACTTGACCGACCCCGCGCCGGCCACCTCGTTCGCCCACCTGGACGCCACCACGGTGCTCAGCCGTCAGATCGCCGAGCTCGGCATCTATCCGGCCGTGGACCCGCTGGACTCCACGTCCCGCGTGCTCGATCCGCGCGTCGTCGGCGAAGAGCATTACTCCGTCGCCACCCAGGTGCAGCAGATTCTGCAGACCTACAAGGGCCTGCAGGACATCATCGCCATCCTGGGCATGGACGAACTGTCCGAAGAAGACAAGCTGGTCGTGGCGCGCGCGCGCAAGATCCAGCGCTTCCTGAGCCAGCCGTTCCACGTCGCCGAAGTGTTCACCGGTTCGCCCGGCAAGCTGGTTTCCCTGGAAGACACCATCAAGGGCTTCAAGGGCATCGTCGAAGGCGATTACGACCACCTGCCGGAAGCTGCGTTCTACATGGTCGGCACCATCGACGAGGCCTTGGAAAAGGCCAAGAAGATGGCGGCCGAAGCCGCCTAGGGCGGACTGTCCTTCACGGGAGTGAGCGAGCATGGAAACCACGGCCGAACTGGTCCAATTCGAATTGGTGGCCCCGCAACGCCTGGTCAAGTCCCAGGCCGTTGAGATGGTCGTGGTGCCGTGCACCGAAGGCGACATCGGTGTACTGCCCGGCCACGCGCCGCTGATCGCAACGGTGCGTCCGGGCGTGATCGAAATGTATGAAAACGGCATGAGGACGCAGAGCATCTTCGTCGCCGGCGGTTTCGTCGAGGTCAATCCCCAGCGCTGCACGGTGTTGGTGGAGGAAGCCATCGCCACCGGCGCGATCGATCGCGAAAAGGTCGAGGCCCGCATCGCTGCGGCGAAACAGGCGTTGGAAGACGCCCAGAGCGAAGCCGAAAAGGCCCAGCATGAAAGCGGCATCGAGATGCTGGAAGCGATGCTCGACGCCATGGAAAGCGTGGTCCACACGCACCAGTAACGCCGATTCCAGCGGATTGAGAATAGCGGGCCTTTGGGCCCGCTTTTTCGTTGTGCGCGAACGCATTCTCTCATGGACTTTTTGTGAAACCGATACAATCATACCAACCGGAAATGCCGTTGGAGAGCGGCGGATCGTGGGGGGACCATGAAAAACTGCTTGTTGTGTCCGAAGGGGACGAACTGTCGCGGCTACGTGTTGAGCGAGTTGATCCTCAAACTCTACGACGCCGTGGAGAAGAAAGGATCCCAGGGTAGCATCGATACGATCGCGCGGGCGCTGAGCCTGGAAGACATGAAACTGCTGACCCAGCATGGTGACAAGGCGCGCGTGACGTGCTGGAGCAAGGGCTTCGTTCTGGTCCTGGCGCGCAAGGTCGCGGACATCTCCAAGAACGCCAAGAGCGATCTGCAAATGCGAACCGGTTTTGAACGCATGATCGTCAGCGTCGACGGCCTATTTTCCAAGTTACCGAAGGGGATCCATGTCGACATGGCCGACATGATCATGGACGTCTACAACCAGGCGAGCGTGATCCTGCATCAGGAGGGGGCGCAGGGCATGGTTCCCGCGACGGTGTTGGGCAAGGTCATGACGGACGTGGCGCGGGCCAAATAACAGCCAATTGAATAGGGAACCGCAGGAATTTTCTTGTCCCGATGAGCCGGTGTCACTAGGTTAGGCCAACATTTCGCCACCGGCGCCTCAAGGGAAATAACGAACAATGGATACCCTCGCCCTCGACATTCGCCACGACTGGACTTTGGAAGAGGTCCAGGGCCTCTTCGCGCTGCCGTTCATGGAGTTGCTGTACCGCGCGCACGGCGTCCACCGCGCGGCGTTCGATCCCAACGAAATCCAGTTCAGCTCTCTGATGTCGATCAAGACCGGAAGCTGTCCCGAGGATTGCGGCTATTGTCCGCAAAGCGCCCACCACCAGACCGAAGTCCAGAAGGAGAAGCTGGCCGAGGTCGACCGCGTGATGGCCGAGGCCCGGCAGGCCCGGGACCGGGGCGCGACGCGGTTTTGCATGGGCGCGGCGTGGCGCTCCCCCAATTCCAAGGATTTCCCCCTGGTGCTGGAGATGGTGCGCGGCGTGCGCACGCTCGGCATGGAATGCTGCGTGACGTTGGGCTCGCTCGACGAGGGGCAGGTGGCGGAGTTGAAGGCCGCGGGACTGTCCTATTACAACCACAACCTCGACACCTCGCCCGAACATTACGAAAAGATCATCACCACGCGCAAGTTCCAGGACCGTCTGGACACGCTGTCGATGGTGCGCGACGCCGGCATCAAGATCTGCTGCGGCGGCATCATGGGCATGGGCGAGGCGGAGCGCGACCGCGCGCGGCTGCTCCAGGAACTCGCCAACATGCCGAGCCATCCGGAAAGCGTGCCCATCAATCTGCTGGTCCGCGCCAAGGGCACGCCGCTGGAAAACGCGGAAACCCTGGACCCGTTCGATTTCGTCCGGTCGGTCGCGGTGGCGCGCATTTTGATGCCGCGCTCCCTGGTGCGACTGTCGGCGGGCCGCCAGGGCATGGACGACGCGACCCAGGCGCTGTGCTTCTTCGCCGGGGCGAATTCGGTGTTCTTCGGCGACAAGCTGCTGACCTGCGCCAACGCCACCACGGACCACGACCTGGACCTGCTGGCGCGCCTCGACATGCGCCCCCAGGAACTCACCCCCCAGGACTTGACCCCCGAGGAGACGCGCGCCCATGGAGGACCGGTTCCGCAAGACGTTGGACGCGCTGTCGGCGCGTGACCGGCTGCGCCGCCTGGTTCCGGCCGGGGGCGTGGATTTCTGCTCCAACGACTACATCGCTCTGACCCGCCATGACGGGATCCGCCGCGCGCTGATCGACGCGCTGGAGGGCGGTATCGACCTGGGCGCGGGAGGATCGCGCCTGTTGCGCGGCAATCACCCGGCGCACGAAGACCTGGAAGCCCACGCCGCGCATTTCTTCGGAACGGAAGCGGCCCTGTTCATGGCGACGGGCTATTTGGCGAACGTGGCGCTGTTCACGACGCTGCCGGGCCGCGGCGACGTCATCGTGATGGATGAACGCATCCACGCCAGCGCCAAGGAAGGCATCCACGCTTCCGCCGCCAAGTCCGCCAAGTTCGCGCACAATGATGCGGGGGCCTGCGAGAACGCGATCCTGCGCCTCAAGTCCCGTCATCCGGGAAAGGCGTGGATCGCGGTGGAAAGCGTCTATTCCATGGATGGCGACGTCGCGCCGTTGGCGGAGCTCGCCGAGATCGCGGCGCGGCACGATGCGGCCCTGATCGTCGACGAGGCGCACGCCACCGGCGCGCTCGGCCCCGGTGGGCGGGGGCTGGCGGCGGCCCTGGAAGGACGCGCGGACGTGGTGTGCCTGCACACCTGCGGCAAGGCCTTGGGCCAGGCCGGGGCGCTGGTGACGGGGACCCGCGCGATGAAGGACTACCTGGTCAACACCGCCCGGTCGTTCATCTATACCACCGCGCCGACGCCACTCGCCGCGATTGCCGTCAAACATGCATTGCTTGCCGTGCAAAACGAGCCGGAACGCCGCGAGCGTCTGGTCACGTTGACCGCGCAGGCCCGCGTCACGCTGGGCGCGATCCGGGGTCAGCTTCCGGGAGAGACGCAGATCCTGCCGTTCATCGTCGGCGAGGATGGCGACGCGGCGCGGTTGGCGGACCGGCTTCGGGCGCGCGGGTTCGACGTGCGCGCGATCCGCACCCCCACCGTGGCGGCGGGCACGGCGCGGCTGCGGATCTCCATAACACTGAACGCGGACGAGGAAGATATCGCCGCCCTGGCCGCCGCCCTGACCGAGGAACTCCAATGAACGGCGTGATCGTCACCGGTACCGACACCGGGATCGGCAAGACCGTGGCGGCGGCGATGCTGACGTTGGCCTTGGACGGGGTCTATTACAAGCCCATCCAGTCGGGACTGGACGATGAGACCGACACCGCCGCCGTGCTGCGCATGACCGGCCTGACGGCGGACCGCGCGCTGCCCGAGGCCTATCGCCTGACCCGCCCCCTATCGCCGCACCGTGCTGCGGAGTTGGACGGCGTGGTCATGGACCTCTCCCGCCTGGACCCGCCGCGAACGGACCGTTTTGTGGTGGTGGAAGGCGCGGGCGGTCTTCTGGTGCCGGTGACAAGGGATCGGTTGCAGGTCGACGTGTTCAAAACCTGGGGTCTTCCGGTGGTGTTGTGCGCCCGCACGGCGCTTGGCACGATCAACCATAGCCTGCTGTCCATCGAGGCGTTGAAGGCGCGCAACATTCCGGTCGTGGGGGTGTTGTTCATCGGCGATGAAGTCGAGGACAGCGAGCACACGATTTGCGAGATCGGTGGCGTGAAGCGTCTGGGCCGCCTGCCGTGGTTGGACACGGTGACGCCGGACGCGCTGCGCACGGCGTTCGCGGACAACTTCAACCGCGCGGACTTCGGAGGCCCGAAGTGACCCAGTCCCCCATCTGGCATCCGTTCACCCAGCACGCCATCGCGGGCGACATGATCCCCATCGAACGGGGGGCGGGGGCGTATCTGTACACCCCGGACGGGCGGCGCATTCTCGACGGCATATCGTCGTGGTGGGTGACCACCCACGGCCACGCCCATCCGCGCATCGCCCGCGCGATCAAAGCCCAGGCGGACAAGCTGGACCAGGTGATTTTCGCGGGTTTCACGCACGAGCCCGCCGAAACCCTGGCGCGCGCGCTGATCGAACTCACGCCGCCGCAACTCACCCGGGTGTTCTTTTCCGACAGCGGCTCCACCGCCGTCGAGGTGGCGCTGAAGATGGCCTTGGGGACCTGGCACCACGAGGGCGCGGCCACGCGCACCCGCGTCGCGGTGATGGAGCATTCCTATCATGGCGACACCATCGGGGCCATGTCGGTGGGCGCGCGCGGCGTGTTCAACCGGCCTTACGCGCCGCTCCTGTTCGACGTCGATGTCATTCCGTTCCCCGTGGCGGGGCGGGAGCAGGACACGCTGGATGCGTTGGACGCGCTGTGCCGGGCTCATCCGGACGGCGTCGCCGCGCTGATCGTCGAGCCGCTGGTGCTGGGCGCGGGCGGCATGCTGATGTACCGGCCCGAGACGCTGGCGGACCTCAAGCGGATTTGCGAACGCTTTGGGGTGGTGTTCATCGCCGACGAGGTGATGACCGGCTGGGGCCGCACCGGAACGCTGTTCGCATGTGAACAGGCCGGGGTGGCGCCGGACATCCTGTGCACGTCCAAGGGGCTGACCGGCGGCTTCGTGCCGCTGGCGGCGACCTTGTGCCAGGAACGGTTTTTCTCCGCCCACTACGGCATGGAGCGCGCGCGGATGTTCTTCCATTCCAGCTCGTACACCGCCAATCCGGTGGCGTGCGCCGCCGCCGTCGCCAACATTGAAATCTGGAGGGACGAACCGGTGATGGAGCGCATCGCCGCCATCGCCGCCGGCCATGGCGCGCGTCTCGCGGTGTTGGCCGAGGACGCGCGCTTCGAAAACCTGCGCCAGGCCGGGACCATCGCCGCGCTGGACATCCGGGTGCGGGACGAGGGCTATCTGTCCGACGTCGCGCCCCGGCTCTATCGCCATTTCCTGGAGCGGGACGTCTTATTGCGCCCGCTCGGCAACACCGTCTACGTGCTGCCGCCCTATGCGGCGACGGAAGGCGACCTGGACGAAATCTACGCCGCCATCGCCGCCGCGCCGGACGTCCTGGGGCTTTAACGGAGAATCATCCCTTGAGGTACGGGCCGTAGCCCCGGTCCGCCTTCATGATGTGGTGGGTCAGCCACGTCTTGAGGAAATCCAGCACTTCGAACACGTTGATGGCGGACGGGTTGGCCGTGTAGGCGGTCGCGATGTCGCGCACCGTCTTGGTGATGTCCGCGTGCATGGCGACGTGCTTGTCGATGTCGGGGTACTCTGTGCCCTTGAACAGGTCTTCCTCGCGGGCGAAATGCCGCTCCACGTAATCCGTGAGCTGCGAGATGGTCTTGGCGATCTCTTCGGCGCTGTAGCCCTGTTCGACGCGGTGGAACAGTTCGTTGGTGATGCTGACCAGCGTCATGTGGTCGTAATCGACCAGCGGGTTGCCGACGGCGTAGCTTTTTTTCCACTCGATGAAGGTCACGTTCCGATCCCGGGGAAATGAATTGGCCGCACGTTTATGAGATTCCGCGACCATTGGGCGTTCAGGTATCTAATCTTTTCGGATTAACGAGGTCAACGACCAAAATGGCTTTGGGGAGAGCTTCGCTTCGGCGTAGACTGATGGCCCCCAGGTTGGATGGCAAGCGGAGAGTGGGAAGGATGCGACTGTATTTGGTGCGACACGGCAAGGCGGAAACCGGGGCGGAAGAAGCCGACCGGCATCTCAGCGCGCGCGGGCGCGCCGACGTCGAGGCCGTTGCGGATTATCTGGCGGACCAGGAACTCAAGGTGGCGCGGGTCGTGCACAGCACCCTGGCGCGCGCGCGGGAAACGGCGGAAATTTTCGCCAGCCGGCTGGCGCCCGGGGCGGCGCTTGAGGAGCTGGCGGGGATCGAGCCCTGGGGCGACGTCAAGGCATTCGCCAAGCGGATCGAAAAATGGGACCAGGACACCATGGTGTGCGGGCACGAGCCGTTCATGGGCGAGGCCGCGTCCCTGTTGATGACGGGAAACAAAAACAGCGGGGCCGTGGTGGTCAAAACCGGAACCGTGATGGCGTTCAGCCGCAATCCCTTCGCCCCCGGATGGCAGATGCGCTGGATGGTGAAGCCGCGCCTGATCCGTGGGGTCAAGCGAATCGAGGACTGAGGCGATGAGGCTCTATCTGGCGCAACACGCCCGCGCGCTGCCCGAGGCCGAGGACCCGGCCTGGCCGCTCAGCGACGAAGGTCGCGCCGACGCCGCCAAGGTCGCGGCCTTCCTGGGTCGTGCCGGGGTTCGGGTCGAGGACGTGGTGCATTCGGGCAAGCGGCGTGCCGAGCAGACCGCCACCATCTTCGCCGAAACCGTTTGGCCGGGACGCGCGGCGCAGATGTTCGAAGGGCTCAAGCCCAACGACGCGACCGATCCCCTGCTGCACGCCGCGCAAATCGCCGGGGGCGACGTGATGGCGGTGGGGCACATGCCGTTCATGGGGCGATTGGCCGCGCGCCTGTTGACCGGGGCGGAAGACGGCGCGGCGGTGGCGTTCGAACCGGGCGCGGTGGCGTGCTTCGAACGCGCGCCCGACGACCGGTGGGCGCTGGTGTGGATGGTGCGCCCAAGCCTGCTCACGGACCCATGATTTTGTGCGGTTTTCCGGTCGCGCCTTTTCCTGTTATAGTTGTCTCCGGCGCCCCCGATCGAGGTTCACGCATGAACAAATCCCCCAAGGTGGAGATCATCCAGCCGCCGAACCTGCTGCGCGACAAGGTGACGAAGCTGGACGGCGGCGATGGCGTCGACGTCGACCTGTCCGCGGTGCACGCCGTGATCGACAACCTCTCGGTGGAATTCGCCGAACGTCTGCCGGGGGAATTGACCAGAATCGAACTGGCTTTGGCGGATCTCACCGAAGATCCCGGCAGCATCGACAAGCGCAAGCACCTGTTTCTGCTGGTTCACGATCTCAAGGGCCAGGCGGGAACGTTCGGCTACATGCTGATCACCGTGATCGGCAACGACCTGTGCCGCTTCATCGAACGGCCAGTGGCGCTGCGGTTCCGCTGTCTCAAGGTCATGAGCTTTTTCGTCGACGCCATGAAACGGGTATGCGACGAGAAGATGACAGGCGACGACCCCGCGCGCGGACAAAAAATCATCGACGCGCTCCACGCCATGACGCAGAAGGTGTTGCAGGAATAAGCCTTGGCGGCCGATTAAAACGCCAGTTCGTCGACGATGGCTTCCAGGCCCTTGAGGGCGCAGTCCTCGTCCAGCTTGCCGCCCGGCGCGCCGGACACGCCGACCCCGCCGATCAGTTCTCCCGCCGACTGCACCACCACGCCGCCGCCCAGCATCAGCACGCCCGGAATGTGGCGCACGCCGCTGGATTCCTTGCCGGGCTGGGAATTGTCGGCCAGTCCCGTGGTGTTGGCGCGGAAGCTCACCGCCGTGTAGGCCTTGCGGATCGCCGTTTCCGGCGTGTGCGGACCGGCGAAACGGTCGCGGATCAACGCCTGCGCGTTGCCGCCCCGGTCCACCACCGCGACGGCGACCTGAAAGCCTTGCGCGCGGCAGGCCTCAAGCGTCGCCCGCGCCAACGTCACCGCCACCTCGGGCGTCAACGACTTGGTGGAAAAGGTCCCCTCGGCCGACGCCGGGCCGGACAGAACGCCCGCGACGACCGCCACGGCGGCCAAGGTCTTGAACATGGTCATGGATGACTCCTCCCCGAAACGTGTGTGGGTAAGGATATGGGAACCGCCCGCCCGCAACGCCAGGAAAAAAAGCTATTCGGCCGACACCTTCAACCACACCGGCGGGGCGTTTTCGATGAAGGTGTGGCGGATGTGTTCGAGCGCGGTCTTGTGGCCGTGGAAGGGGATGCGGGCGATGGCGTCGTCCACCGCCAGCCAGCGGAGATCCGAGTGCTCGTGGTTGAGGTCCACGTCCGCCCCCGCGTCCACGTAGGCGACGAACACCGGAACCAGTTCGATGACGTTGACGTGCGCGTTGTACCACTGGTCGCAGAAGTTGGCGGAATAGAGCGCCGTGGGCTGGAGGCCCGTTTCCTCCACCACCTCGCGTCCCGCCGCGCGCGCGCCGGTTTCGCCCTCGTCCACGTGGCCGGTCACCAGGGACCACACGCCGTCCAAGGGCGGCAGCGTGCGTTTCAACACCAAAACCTCGTATCCGTCCCCGGCCGGGCGCAGCACCGCGCACGCCACGGCGGTGGAGCGGATGGGAATACGGCTTTCGGGTCCGAACATGA
>JADGBG010000013.1:17367-41464 GCA_015231605.1 Alphaproteobacteria bacterium
GCGCACGCCACGGCGGTGGAGCGGATGGGAATACGGCTTTCGGGTCCGAACATGATCAGGGCCCCCTGCGTTTCTTGGCCGGTTTGCGGCCCGCCCCGGCCTTGGTGGCGGCGGACTTGCTGACGCCGGCGCGGTCCAGGCCCAGTTCGTGGGCTTCGAGCCTGCGGATTTCGTCGCGCAGGCGCGCCGCTTCCTCGAATTCCAGATCGGCCGCCGCCTGTTTCATGCGTTTGTCGAGGTCGTGGATGTGGTCCTTGAGGCTCTTGCCCACCAGGTGATCGTCGCCGGACGCGCCGGTGTCCACCGTGACGTAGTCCTGTTCGTAGACGGAGCCCAGCGCATCGGCGATGTGCTTCTTGACGCTGGCGGGCGTGATGCCGTGTTCCTTGTTATAGGCTTCCTGCTTGGCGCGGCGGCGGTTGGTTTCGTCGATGGCGTACCGCAGGCTGTCGGTGATGCGGTCGGCGTACAGGATCACGCGGCCCTCGATGTTGCGCGCGGCGCGGCCGATGGTCTGCACCAACGACGTTTTGGAGCGCAGGAATCCCTCCTTGTCCGCGTCGAGAATGGCGACCAGGGCGCATTCGGGAATGTCCAGCCCTTCGCGCAGCAGGTTGATGCCGATCAGCGCGTCGAACGCGCCGAGGCGCAGATCGCGGATGATTTCGATGCGTTCCAGCGTGTCGATGTCGGAATGCATGTAGCGCACGCGCACGCCGTGTTCGTGCAGGTATTCGGTCAATTCCTCGGCCATTTTCTTGGTCAGCACCGTGACCAGCACGCGCTGCGCCTTGGCGGCGGCGGCCTTGCATTCGCCCATCAGATCCTCGACCTGGGTTCCCACCGGACGCACGATGCATTCGGGGTCGATCAGGCCGGTGGGGCGCACCACCTGTTCGGTGAACACGCCGCCGGTGCGTTCCATTTCCCATGGCCCCGGCGTGGCGGACACGAAGATGGTCTGCGGGCGCATGGCGTCCCATTCCTCGAACTTCAGCGGGCGGTTGTCGACGCAGCTGGGCAGGCGGAAGCCGAATTCGGCCAAGGTGCTTTTGCGGTTGTAGTCGCCCCGGTACATGCCGCCGATCTGCGGCACCGACACGTGGCTTTCGTCGGCGATCATCACCGCGTCTTCCGGCAGGTATTCGAACAGGGTCGGCGGCGGCTCGCCCGGGTTGCGGCCGGTCAGGTAGCGCGAATAGTTCTCGATGCCGTTGCAATGGCCGGTGCTTTCCATCATCTCCAGATCGAAGGTGGTGCGCTCCGCGATGCGCTGGGCCTCCAGCAGCTTGTTCTCGGCGCGGAACTTCTCGACCTGGGCCTTCAGTTCCGCCTTGATCTTGGGGATGGCCTGCACCAACGTCGGACGCGGCGTGACGTAGTGGCTGTTGGGGTAGATGGTGATGGCCTCCAGCTCGGCGTTCTTTTCGCCGGTCAAGGAATCCACCTCGTAGATCGCCTCCAACTCGTCGCCGAAGAACGAAAGCCGCCACGCCCGGTCCTCGTAGTGGCTGGGGAAGATCTCCACCACGTCGCCACGCACCCGGAAGGTCCCGCGCCCGAACGCCGTGTCGTTGCGCTTGTACTGAAGCGTGACCAGGGATCGCAGCAGGTCGTCCTGGGGGTACTCGTCCCCCGCCGTCAGCTTCACCACCATGTCGGCGTAGGTTTCCGCCGAACCGATGCCATAGATGCACGACACCGAGGCGACGATGATCACGTCGCGCCGTTCGAACAGCGCGCGCGTGGCGGAGTGGCGCATGCGGTCGATCTGTTCGTTGATCGACGCGTCTTTCTCGATGTAGGTGTCGGTGCGCGGCACGTAGGCTTCCGGCTGGTAGTAGTCGTAGTAGGACACGAAATATTCCACCGCGTTGTGCGGGAAGAAGTCCCTCATCTCGGCATACAACTGCGCCGCAAGCGTCTTGTTCGGGGCCAGCACCAGCGCCGGGCGCGCCACCCGCGCGATGGCGTGCGCGATGGTGAAGGTCTTGCCCGACCCCGTCACGCCCAACAGAACCTGGTCCTTCTCGCCGGCGTTCAGGCCCTGGACCAGATCCTCGATGGCGGCGGGCTGGTCGCCCGACGGCTGGAAGTCGGACACCAGCTCGAACGGCTGGCCCTCCCCGGCTTTGGGGCGGGCGTCGGCATGGAATCCGGGCTTGATCAGGTCGCTCATGACCTTGAGTTATAAGGCGATGCGCGCCGGAAGCAAAGCGCACGATGGACTCGCCATGCCTCTCGAATCCTGGTAAAAAGTTACCCAATCGTTAACTTGGGGGACGTGAGGGATGACGATCGGACAAACCGCGAAGTTTCCGGCGAGTTCAATGCCGGACGGGGACTGGTGGAAGTTGTTGTGGCCGAACCCCGAAGGGGTGCTGCGCCGTCTCGGCATCGATTTCGGCGTGACGGTGCTGGATCTCTGCTGCGGCGACGGCCATTTCACCACGCCGCTGGCACACATCGTGGGCGGCATGGGCCGCGTGATGGCGCTGGACCTGGACGCCGAGATGATCGAGCTGGCCAAGCGCCGCGCCCAGCGCGCCGGGGTCAATCCGGGCGCGATCCGCTGGTTGGAAAGCGACGCCTGCAAGCTGCAGGGCGTGTTGCCGGCCCAGCCCGAATACGTGCTGATGGCCAACACCTTCCACGGCGTTCCCGACAAGCCGCAGCTGTCGCGCGAGGTGTTCAACGTGCTCAAGCCCGGCGGCCAGTTCGCCATCGTCAACTGGCACTTCCGCCCGCGCGAGGACACCACCGTGATGGGCGAGCCGCGCGGCCCCGAAACCCGCATGCGCATGACCCCCGAACAGGTGATGGACGAAGTCCTGCCCGCGGGGTTCCGCCTGCACGGCGTCATCGAATTGCCGCCGTATCACTACGGCATCGTGTTCGACAAGCCCAAGGCGTCGTAAAACCAAAACTCCCCCCACCAGGCACAGGATACCCGACCATGGCCTTCATCGCAGACCGCCTCAGCCGCATCAAGCCGTCCCCCACCATCGCCGTGTCCACCAAGGCCGCCGAACTGAAGGCCGCCGGGCGGGACGTGATCGGGCTGGGCGCGGGCGAGCCGGACTTCGACACCCCCGACCACATCAAGGCCGCCGCCAAGGCGGCCATCGACGCGGGCGCGACCAAATACACCGCCGTGGAAGGGACCATGGAGCTGCGCAAGGCCATCTGCGCCAAGCTCAAGCGCGACAACGGCCTCGACTACGCCCCCAACCAGATCCAGGTGGGCTGCGGCGGCAAGCAGACCATCTACAACGCCATGATGGCGACGCTGAACCCCGGCGACGAGGTGATCATCCCCGCCCCCTATTGGGTGTCGTATCCGGACATCACGCTGCTGGCCGAAGGCACGCCGGTGTTCGTCGATTGCCCGGCCGAGGACAACTTCAAGCTCAAGCCCGAGGCGTTGGAGGCGGCGATCACCCCCAAGACCAAGTGGCTGATTCTCAATTCGCCGTCCAACCCCACCGGGGCGGCCTATTCGCGCGCCGAGATGAAGGCCCTGACCGACGTCCTGATGAAGCATCCGCACGTGTGGGTGATGACCGACGACATGTACGAATTTCTGGTCTACGACGGCTTCGAATTCGTCACCCCGGCCCAGGTCGAACCCGGCCTGATGAACCGCACCCTGACGCTCAACGGCGTGTCCAAGGCCTATTGCATGACCGGCTGGCGCGTCGGCTACGCCGCCGGCCCGGCCGACGTCATCAAGGCCATGAACAAGGTGCAGTCCCAGTCCACCACGCACACCTCGTCGGTGTCCCAGGCGGCAGCCGTGGCGGCGCTCAACGGCGATCACGGCTTCATCGCCGCCAACAACGCCGTGTTCCGGGAACGCCGCGATCTGGTGGTGAAGATGTTGAACGATGTCCCCGGCATCGTCTGCCCCAAGCCCGAGGGCGCGTTTTACGTCTATCCGTCCATCGCGGGCCTGATCGGCAAGACCGCGCCGGACGGCAAGGTCATCAACACCGATGAAGACTTCGTGACGTACCTGCTGGAAAGCGAGGGCGTGGCCGCCGTCCACGGCGAAGCCTTCGGCCTCAGCCCCTATTTCCGCGTCAGCTATGCCACCTCCACCGACGCGCTGCGCGAAGCCTGCATCCGCATCCAAAGGGCGTGCGCGGCGTTGAAATAGAGGGTTCTGGATACTCAATATCTCCGAGCGGGGCCGTAATCAAATAGATCATGGTGATGAAGGTGGCGGTATTGCGGTAGCCCATGCCCCGCGCCCGTGCGGCCTGGAACAGCCTGTTCATCGCTTCCATGCGGGCGGTGCCGTGGGTTGATCTCCAGCGTTCGAAGATGCGCTCGGCGTGTTTCTCGACGGTCTCCAGAGCCTTGGCTACGGCCTCGAACAACGGTCCAAAGCCGATCTGCTCGCGGGCGTGGCGCAGGAAGTGCGGGAGCCGCCAGCGCGCGGCCCGCGGAGGTTCCGCCCGGCGCACCCAGCGGCGGGCATTTGCACGCGCCTGCGTTCCGCCTTGTGCACGTCATCCACCGCCTCGGTGAACAACCGCGCCACATGGAACCCATCCACGGTCACCTCGGCCGTGGGGAACGCCTTGACGCGCCGCCGTGCGTCTTCTGGGAGGTCTGAATATCGTCCTTCGAGGCATCCCAGACATTTCATCGTTCACAGATCGACACGATTGCGTGACAATGTGGAACTGCAATTAGACAGGAATCTTTGAAGCCATGGTCGACCTTAATCGTGTCAATGTCTTGATCGTCGATGACGAGCCCTTCTACCGGACAATCGTTTCGCGCCTGTTGGGGCAACTGAATGTCAGAGAGGTGCTCGAGGCGGAAAACGGCGTCCAGGCCATCGAGCTCTTGGATACGCACGAGGGCCGGATCGACCTCATCATCTGCGACATCGAAATGCCGGAAATGAACGGTTTCGAGCTGGCGCGCAAAATCCGCTACGGCATCGTGGAACGCTACCGAAAAATCCCATTCCTGATGCTGACCGGCAGCGACACCGAAGACAACATCCGCAAGGGCCGCATTCACAAGATCGACGGCTTCATCGTCAAGACGCCAAGCAGCGAGGACCTGCGCAGTCGCATCCTGATGGCGCTCAGCAAACCGGCGGCGGGAAAATAATTCTTATCCCGCCGGCCAGGCCGCCAGCCAGGCGTCGAATTCGTCCGCCGGCATCGGCTTGGCGATGAAGTAGCCCTGGACCACGTCCACGCCCAGTTCGGCGACCAGATCCCAATCGTCCTGATCCTCCACCCCTTCGGCCACGGTGGTCATGCCCAGCGCCTTGGCCAGGGTGACGCTGGACGTGAGGATGGCGCGGGCCGAGGTGTCCCGGCAGGCGCCGTAGACGAACGCGCGGTCGATCTTGAGCTCGGTGAAGGGGATGCGCTTCAACTGCTCCATGGACGAATGGCCGGTGCCGAAGTCGTCGATGGACAGGGACACGCCCTTGAGGCGCAACCGGGTGAGGATCTCGAGCGGGCTCTTGATGTCCTCCATCAGGCGGCTCTCGGTGATCTCCAGCACGATGTGGGCGGGGTCCAGTCCGTTTTCCCGGCCCGTCGCGACGATGAATTCCGGCAGGTCCAGGCGCGTCAGGGAATCCACGGAAATGTTCACGGCGACCTTGATTTCGCGCCCTTGCGCCAGCCATTTGCCGCCCTGGGCCGCGGCCTTGGCGTAGACGGCGTCGGTCAGCGCGTCGATCAGGCCGTGTTCCTCCGCCACCGGGATGAACGCCACCGGCGGCACCAGACCGCGCTCCTTGTGACGCCAGCGCACCAAGCTCTCCACGCCCACCACCCGCTTGTCCGTCACGGCGACCTTGGGCTGGTAGAACACCTCCAACTCGTCGCCGTCGATGCCGGCGCGCAGTTCCTCGACGTCCAGCGCGTCCACGGGACCATAGGCGCGCTTGCCGGCGCGTTCCTCGGCCAGGATGTCCAGCAGCGGCTTCACCTTGTCCGGGGTGATGGGTTTGGACAACGCCCCCAGGACCTTCAGGTCGTGGGCCTCGGCCAGGTTGCGGGCGGTGTCCAGAACGCGCGGGTCCTCGCCGCTGACCAGCATCACCGCGCCCTTGTAGCCGGTCTGGGTCAGGTGGCGCAGAAACTCGATCCCATCCATGCCCGGCATGTTGAGGTCGCACAAAATCACGTCCACGTCGCTACCCTTGAGGTGATCCAGCGCCGACTGTCCATCCTCGCACGAGGCGATTTTTTCCGCCCCCAGCGTCGAGAGCACGCGGGTGATCATCTTGTGCATGAACGGTTCGTCGTCGACGATGAGATACGAGTGCATGGCGACGGAATTCGCGGTATCGGTCATGATGATCAGCGCCCCAACGCTTCTACGGGAATCCGGCCCTTGGTCAGGGCCCTTTTGATGTTCTTCGCCAACGTCTCGCCGGACATGGGCTTGACGACGTAGCCATGAATGCCCAACTGCACGGCAGCCTGGATCGCTTGCTGTTCGCCGTGTCCGGTGAGGATGATCACCGGCAGGTCCGAATGGCCGACATCGCCGGCGCGCAGCGCCTTCAGCACCTGGAACCCGTTCAGGGTCGGCATTTCCAGATCCAAGATCACCAGATCGATCCGGTCGCCCTGGACGCGCAGCTTCTTCAGCCCTTCGTCGCCATCGTTGGCGATCTGCACCTCCTTGACCGGCATGTCGCGCAACAGGCGCGTGATGAGCTGACGAATGAACGGCTCGTCATCGATCACGAGTACGCGCAGGCTCTCAAACAACGGGTCCATGGAACGGGTTCCTCAAAGTTTCTCGATAAATATGATGACATCCGCGAAGGCCGGGCTCAGGCCGGGGTAAAGGGCTTCGACACGATCCCAATCGCCACCCTTGCCGGCGGTTTCCAGTTCAAAGCATAGATCAGCAAGCGTGTCCGCGCCAATAGCGCGTGAGGACGACTTCAACTTATGCGCGGCCATGCCGACGGCTTTTGCATCGTGGGTCCCGAACGCGGCGCCGATTTCGTCGATGATGTTTTGCGATGGTTGCACGTAATCGCCCAGGATTTCGCGCACCACGCCCATGTCGTCGCCGAATACGTCGGTCAAGGCCTTGATGTTGACGGCCTTGCCGCCAACCGCGGGATCCTGCTCCGCCGACGCCTCGGCATCGCGCGTGACCGGTTGGAAATCGGTGTCCTCCACGTCCGCCGCCGCGCCGTGATCCACCGGCAGCCACTTCGCCAACATGGCCTTCAATTTGTTCATCTCGAGGGGCTTCGACAGGTAATCATCCATGCCGCACGCAAAACACCGGTCCGCTTCCCCTTGAAGGGCGTTGGCCGTGATGGCGACGATCGGCAGGCGGCTTTCACCCTTCATTTCAAGGTCGCGAACCGCCGCCGTCAGCTCATAGCCGTCCATGTTGGGCATGTGGCAATCGGTCAACAGCATGCCGTAGTCGCCCGTCTTGAGCATGCCCAGCGCAATGGCGCCATCGTCCGCCACCTCGCAGGCGTACCCCAACACATTGAGTTGGCGGGTGATGACGTCCTGGTTGGTGAGATTGTCTTCTGCGATCAGGATCAAATCGCCCGCCGCGCGTGCGTCCTCGACGCTGGGGGCCTTGCGCGCCCCGGCGCTGAGCTTGGGCGCTTCGTTGTCGATTTCGGGGCTGGCGCGGCCTGCGGCCATGGCGACGCCGTGCATGAAGTCGGTTTTGCGCACCGGCGCGCACGCCACCACCACCATGTCCGGCAACACCATGCCGCGTCGTTCCGAACGGTTGTTCGACAACAGCACGAAACGCAGCCCGGACAGGGTTTCGTCCGATCGCAAGACCTCGATGATCGTGTCGCGCAACCCCTTGTCCGCCATCGCGCCCAGAATCAAGATGTCCGGGCGACTTTGGGCGGCGTGGGCTTTGACCTCATCGATCACGGCGTCATATGCCAGACGAACGACGTTCGCCCCGCCCGACGTCGCGTACCGTTCCACCGCTTCGGCCGTGTCTTCGTGGTTGACGGCATACGCGATCTCAAGACCGGACAGATCGAATTCCCGGATGTGATCCTGCGCGTGTTCCGCGATTTTGAACGGCAAGACGATGTGGAAGGACGAGCCTTCGCCCTCGACGCTTTCGACGCTGATTTCGCCCCCCATGAGGTCGCTCAGGTTCTTGCAAATCGAAAGCCCCAACCCCGTGCCACCGAATTTTCGGGTGGTGGATTGGTCGGCCTGGGTGAACGGCGTGAACAGCTTTTTCACCACTTCGGGCTTCATGCCGATGCCGTTGTCGGTGATGGAGAACCGCACGACCGCGCGTCCCTCGGCCACCGGTTCCGCCAACTCCGCGCGCAAGCCCACCACGCCCTGTCGTTCAGGCGTGTTTTCGGTGAATTTCGCGGAGTTTCCGGCCAGATTGAACAGGATTTGGCGCAACCGGACCTGGTCCGACAGAACGTGGCCGGGAATGGCCGGGTCGATGAACAGCGCCATGCGCAGGTTTTTCTTGGCGATGATGGGCAGCAGGGTTTCCGTCACCCCCTCCATCACGGTATCGATATTGACGGGGATATGTTCGAGCGACAGCTTGCCCGCCTCGATCTTGGAGAAGTCGAGAATGTCGTTGATGATCTGCAACAGCGCAAAGGCGGAATCCTGCACCGTGTTCATCATGGTGCGCTGGTCCGGCTCCAACTGGCCTTCCTGCAGCAATGAGATCATCCCCACCACGCCGTTCATCGGCGTGCGGATTTCGTGGCTCATGGCGGCGAGGAACGCGGCCTTGGAACGGGTCGCGGCCTCTGCGCGATCCTTGGCGTCGCGGAGTTCCTCTTCGGCCGCCTTGCGGTCCGTGATGTCGCGCACGATGCCGGTGAAGATGCGCTTTCCCCCGGCTTCCGAGACCCCGACCGCGAGGTCGAGCGGGAAGGTGTAGCCGTCCTTGTGCAGCCCCAAGACTTCCCGATTGGACCCGGTGATGGTCGCCTGTTCCGTGTCGCGGTATCTCTGTAAATATCCGTCGTGTTCGCCGGCATAGGGTTCCGGCATCAACATGCTGATGTTGTGGCCGACCACCTCGTCGGCGCGGTAGCCGAAAATCCACTCGGCGGCCGGGCTGAAGGTTTCGACGATGCCGTCCTCGGAAATGACGATGATGCCGTCGACGGCGTTTTCGATGATCGACCGGATGCGGCTTTCGCTGGCCTTGATCGCGTCTTCCGCGGCCCTGCGTTCGGTGACGTCGCTGAACGTGACCACCGCGCCGATCAGTTCGCCGTCCTTGCGGATGGGGGTGGAGGTGTATTCCACCGGGAAGGAGGTTCCGTCGAACCGCCACAGAACCTCATCCGTCACCCGGCGGACCTCGCCTTCGGTGAAGGTCGCGCGCATGTGGCATTCGTGCTTGGGATAAGGCGTTCCGTCCGGGTAGGTGTGGTGGGTCAGGTCGTGCATCGGCTGGCCGACGAGGTCTTCGGGCGAGAAGCCCAGCATGCGGCACGCAGCCGAATTGACGAAGGTGGTGATGCCGTCCACGTCCAGCCCGAACACCCCTTCGCCCGCGCTTTCCAAAATCAGGCGGTTGCGTTCCTCGGCGTCGCGGACGGCCTGTTCGGCCCGTTTGCGATCGGTGATGTCGGTGACCGTGCCCACCATGCGCAGCGGCTTGCCGTCGGCGTCGCGTTCCACCGCCTCGCCCCGAGACACCATCCAGCGTTCCTCGCCGGATTTGGTGATGGCCCGGTATTCGATCTCGTACGTCTCCAATTCCCCGTTGCGGTATCGTTGTCCGGTGTCGTGGACCCGTTCGCGGTCGTCGGGGTGAATGCACCGTTTCCACAATTCCCGCACGCCGCCGGGTTCCGCGTCGGCGCGGGTATACCCCAGCATCTCCACGTAGCGATCGTTGACGACGGTTTCCTTGGCGACCAGGTCGACGTCCCAGGATCCCAGGTTGCCGCCCTTGAGCGCCAGATCGAAGCGTTCGCGGCTGTACTCGATTTCCGCTTCCTTGCGTTTCAATTCCGTGATGTCGTTGAACACCACGACGGTCATGCCGTCCGGGGTGCGGCGGTTGCGGAACTCCAAGGTGCGTCCGGTGGGCGGATTTACTTCCACGGTGGCGAAGCGCCCGTCGCGCAGGTTTTCCACGCGGGTGGCGACAAATTTTTCGATGTCGTCGAGCGATCCGTAATCCCCCCGTTCCGCAAGGAACCGGATCACCCGTTCGATCGGCGCACCGATCTTCACCAGTTCGCCGGGCAACTCCAGGGCCACTTGATAATATTTGTTGAGCAAGAGGTAATTCAGATTCGCGTCCAGCACGAACAGGCCGTTGGACATGTTGTCCATGGCCAGCGTCAATTGGTTGCTGGCATGCTCCAATTCGGCCGTGCGTTCCTGAACGCGCAGTTCCAACTGGTCCTTGTAGGCTTCGAGCTCCATCCGCGCGATTTGCGCGTCTTCGGCCAAGCTCATCGCCGCGGCGCGCTGCTCGCGGATGGAGTGTTCGACATTTTCCGAACGCACGTGCTCCGCCGCGAACTTGGCGATCAGCCGCGCGAAACCCGTTAGGAAACCCAGGATGCTGGGCAAGGCGGCCTCGTCCACGACGGGGGCTTCCTTCACGGCCTTCATGTAATCCGCGGGATCGAAGCCGAAGTCCTTCGCCTGGCGGCGGAAGAAGGTTTCGTCAGGCTGTTGGGTGTGGAACTGGCCGATGAAGGCGTTCGAGACATGGATGCCTTCGACGACGATGGGCGATGCGCAATCGGTCATGCCGTTCTTGCACTTGTACATCGAGAACGCCTTGCCGTCCTGCAGGCGCAGCGCCAAGTCCGTGTCGCTTTCGATGCAGCGCGCGCACGTATCCTGATTGACGCGATGGAAATCCGTGCAGGCGCGCTGCCATCTGGACTGCGCCAACACTTGGCCGTCCAGGTCAATGATGGCGATGGGCACTCCGGCAAGGGTCGCAAAGTCGTTGAACAGGTCGTTCAAGCCGCCGTCCTCGACCATCTGGCGAAATGACTGCGCGATGACCGTCGCGTCGATGTCCCCTTCCCCGAACGTGCCGTCAATGCCGTCTTCCCGGTCCGGTGCCACCGGGTCCGCGAAAGGTGACGGGATTCCAAGTTGCTGCGACAATTCGGCGAGCTTGCCCTTCAGCTCGATAATCCGGCTTTCCCGCCCCAGGGCAAGCTGATTGAAGCGCTCGATCTCGGCGGCGCTTGTCCGAATTTGTTCTTCCGCCGCCTCGGCGGCGAGCCGGGCTTCCTCGGCCACGCGCCTGTCCTCCATGGCCTTGTCGCGCGAACGCAACAACGCCTGGCTGGTCTTTTCCCCCAAGGTCAGGGTGAACAGGGTTGCGCCCACCGACAGGGTCAAGGTCAGCCCGACAATCACCAGCAAGGTGTTGCGCAAAGTGGTGACGGGTTCGAGCGCTTCGTCCACATCAATTTCCGTCGCCAGCCCCAATCCCAAATCGCCCAGCCATTGCCATGCGCCGAATACCCTGGCGCCCCGGTAATCCTCATACCCGTTCAAATCCAACCCGGACTTGCCGGCGATGGCGGCGGCGGCCATGCGGGTCGGCGCGCCGTCGGCTGACCGGCGGATGGTGAGGTTGAACGCGCTGTGGTGGCCCTCGTCGAGCAGGCCGCGGGCGATTAGTCCGTCCTCGAACCGGCTTGAGGACAGCATCATCGTTTCCACGTCGAAAGCGTAGCTTTCGCCCGTGCGTCCCATATTGCCGCTCTGCACGACCTTGGTGAAATTGGCCAAGGGATCCACCGTCAACGCCAAGGCGGCTATGGTTTTTCCACCCGCATCACGGATCGGCGAAACAAAGAACATCCGGGACTCGCCGTCAGCGATCCGGACCGAAGGCAAAAAGACGCTCTCGCCCTCAAGCACCCGCTGAAACGCCTGGGCGTGATGTTCCGCGACGGGGTGGGGGCGGGCCAGATCCTCGTTATTTTCCGCGTCGATCGTCAGCCCCCCCGGGGCGATCATGTAATAGTCCTTGGCCGCGGCGTTCTTCAGGCGGCTGCCTAAGGTTTTACGGATCTGTTCGCGCGGCTTGGCGAACCGCAGCGGCATGGGGTCCTCGGGATAGGTGCGCAGTTGCACCACAAGTTCTACAAAACCGGGATCCCCGGCCACGCCCTCCAATTCCATATGGCGTTCGTGCACCCAGGTGCGCAAGCGATCCACGGTGCTTTGCAGAATGGTCTGAAGGTTGCCGCCGACCACCTGGAGAATGCTGCTTCTGTTGTAGTTGTAGGCCATCAGGGACACGGCCGACACGAACGCCACCAAAAGCACCAACCCGGTCACGATGACGGTGCGAAATTTTTTCGAACCCATCTGAAACGCCATGGCGTCGCTCTTGGTGGAGCGCAGTTGCAGACGCACCACAAGCGCGATAATGGCAAAAATCGCGATGGCCGCCGCCAACATCATCCACAAGCCAGCGGTGGACTGCGGCAGTGCGACTTGGGTCTGGGTTTGCGCGATGGTTTCGAAAGCAATCCAACGGTTGCGAATTTCACGCATCTCGCTCTTGCCGATGGCGTCGAGCCCCTTTTGCAGAATGTCGCGCAGGATGGCGTTTTCCATCAACACGCCCATGCGCAGCAGCGTCGAATCATCGTTAGGCAGACCGGTATTGCTGAAAAGAGTGACGTTGGGCAGCAGCTTTTCTTCCAGATAATGGGAAACCACGCCCAAACTTCCGAAGACGGCGTCAAGTTGCCCGCTAGAGACCTTGAGCAGACCGTCGCCGATGTTGTTGATGGGCACGATTTCGATGTCCGGGAAGCCCTTGGAAACGACATCCTCTGTGACATAGCCCTTTACGATACCCAGTCGTTTGCCGCCCAGGTTGTTCAGATTCCCCAGTTCCGGACGGCTCTTGTGAACCGCGATGACGGAAGGGTTGGTTGCATAGGGCTTGGTGAAGGCAATGGATTTTTCGCGCTCTTGCGAATGATAAATGGCGGGCATGATCTGCAGTTCGCCCGCCTTGAACATGTCCATCAGTTCGACCCAGGTGTAGCCGTTGACGAATTCCAGATTGAGACCCGTTTGCTCGGCCACCGCCCTCATAACATCGATGGACATGCCCCTGGGCTCGCCGTCCGCCGCGAAATCGAAGGGCGGCCAATCGGTTTCGTTGCCGACTTTGAGTATGGGGTGGGCCTTGAGCCATTCGCGTTCCGTGCCGGTCAGCTTGACCTTGGGCGTGCGCATCAGCGTCGTCAGCCGCTGCGCGTTCAGGGCGCTTTTTTCGTCATCCGAGATGCTGTCCAAACCTTTTTGCAGGATGCTGTGCAAGATCGGTTTGTCGCCGCGGCTGAACAGATGGATCGGCGAGGCCTTGAAGGCATCCTGAGATATCCCCCGCAATCCCAGGATGGCGTTCTTCCGCAGCTCGTTCTCCATCACCATCTGGGCTTCCAGCAAGGCGTCGGCATCGCCGTTCAGCACGGCGCTGACCGCCCCCATGAGGTCACGGGTCTCGAGAATTTCCGCCTTGGGATAGCGCGCGCGGAATTTTGGAATCGTTCCGTAGTCGGCGACCACGGCGACGCGTTTCTCCGCCAGATCGTCGATGTGGCGGATGTTGGTGTTGCCTTCCTTGACGTAGATGAATTCGCGCATTTGGAAATACGGCGTGGTGTACAGGCCGTAAGTCGCGCGTTCCTCGGTGAAATAGGTGGCGGGCAACAGGTCGATCGTGCGCTCCCTGAGGCCATTGAGCAGTGGCGCCCATTTGTCGCTGACGATCTCGAAGCGCAAACCGGTTTTTTCCGACAGGACTTTCAGGTAATCCCCGGCCAGTCCCCCGGCGCCGCCTTGGGGGTCCGCGAACACGAGCGGCGGCCATTGTTCAACGCCGACGCGCACGACGTTTTCACGCACCCATTGGCGTTCCGTATCGGTGAGCTTTACCTCTGTCCCACCTTCATTCAGGAGGTCCGCATGGGTTCCCTGATCGATGTATTTGCCGAGAATGTCCGCCCATTCCGACTTGCTGATTGACGCCAGGGCGCGATCGAAAATGTTCGCCAATTCCGGCGCGTCCTTGCGCGTGCCGATGGCGAGGACAGAGCCCCCACCCTTGCGCCGCCCGTAAACCGCCAGATTGGTGATCAGGTCGCGTTGGATGATGTGCGCGGCCACGGCGCGGTTGCCGACATAGGCGTCGGCCGAGCCAATGCTCACCGCATCCAAGGCGGCGGCGGTGTCGTCAACCTCCAGGATTTTCACCCGCGGCAGAGTGTCGCGCAAATGCTTTACCGTGCCGAATCCGCGTTCGATGGCGACGGTTTTCCCGTCGAGATCCTCTTCCTTTTCGAAGCGAAGACCATCGCGCCGCGCGATGATGACGTGGGGAATGGTGAGATAGGGTTGCGTGAAATTGAAATGCGCCTCACGGTCGGGCCGGGGGGTGAGATCCATGACCGCATCCAGACGGCCAGCCTTCACGTCTTCCAAGATTGCGTCCCATTCCCCGGGAACGCCCTTCAACCGTCCGCCGAGGCGCGCATTGAGCGCGTCGATGACGTCCATGGTGATGCCGCTGCGCCGTCCCGCGCCGTCTTCCATGTGGAACGGCGGCCAGGACTGCATCACGCCCACGGTGATCTGGTCGCGTTCCTCCAGCCAGAGCTGACCTTGCGCGCTCAGGGACAGCCCCGGAACTTGGCCGGATGGCTCGTCCAGCGCATGGACCGAGGCGGAGCTTATGAAAGCCGCGAAGAAAAACACGATGCCCAAGAGCGTCATGCGCGGACGCCCGAGACCCTCTTGTCTCAAAACGTTCCCCAGACCACGCTCCCACGGCATGCCGAGTCCACACCTCATATAACCGCTCCCTAACACCGATCAGGTGTGAAGTATATTTTATTTTCAATTCCAAGTCATTGCGGCTTATGCACACGCACCGTTCCATGATGCGCAAAATCGTGTAACGTTCATGCGTTGAAAACCCCCTGTTGAACAGGGGGGGCTGTTGCAGGGGTTGCAGCCTCACACCATTGCGGTGGCTGCCGGGGGGCGCGTCAGTGGAGTCTTGCGCACCAGAATTGGTACATGCCGCGGAACAGGCCTGGACGGTCCCGTTCGAACCGGTCCCATCGGTCCAAGGACGCCAGCGCGCCCGGTTGGCGGTTCAAGCGTCGAAAATCCCGCACGGCGTCCGCGTCCGGCAGTTCGAACCCAAGGAAGGTCAGCCCCAAACGGTTCAGAATCGCGTCGATTTGGGGCAGCGTGAAGCGGTGTTCCTGGACATGGAACAACAGATCCCGACAATCGCTGAGCGCATAGAAATCCCGCGCGTTCAAAAGCTCGCCGTTGAGGCCATCGAGGCCGCCCGTGTCGCAAAACCGATTGATCAAGCCGGCGCGGAACGCCCGGATGTGGTCGGGCGACGCGGTGAAGCCGCCCTCGGCGATGCGCTGGCGGATGGCGACGATGTCGGCGCGGGCGCGCTCGGAATAGAGCGCGACGCGCATCAGTCCTCCGGGCTTGAGCAGGCCCGCCAGCACACGCCATCCGGCCTCGGGGTCCTGCATGTGGTGGAGAACGCCCGAACTTTCGATGATATCGAAACGCCGCTCCAGGACGCCCAGGTTGAGGATGTCGGCGTGGGCGAATTCGATGTCGCTCGCCCCAAACTCCCGGGCTTTGCGCCGGGCGTAGGCCAGGCTGCTGAGGCTGAGGTCGATCGCCAACAGGCTGTTGTGGCGAAACCTGGAATGGGTGCGGATGGCGTGCTTTCCCGTGCCGCAGCCGGCGATCAGGACATCAGGGGCGGACGGGAAGGAATGGACCGGGCGGAGGTCCAGCGGAAGCTCGCTCAGCACGGCTTTCACCGTCTTGGGTTCGGCGTGGAAAAGGGCGGTGGTCCAGCGCGGATAGGGATTGGCCTCGTACTGACGGCGCACGGCCTTGGAGGTTTCGTCGTCGATGATGGTCAGGCGCGGAATTTCCCCGCGCAGTCCCTGTTCCTCACGGGGTTCGAGGAACTGCATTTTCAAAAGGGCGTGGAGGTTGTCGGCAAATGGCAGCGCCAGCAACCGGTCGGCATCGGCCAGGGCGGCCAACGGCTCGTAGCAGGCCAACAGGCAGACGGTCATGGCCGAGGGGATTCCGTCCTGGGCAAGATCGGATTTGATCTCGAGGACGCGGGCGGTTTCCCCGGCGTCGGCCGGATAGACGTATTCGTTGAAATAACACTGGAACGCCAACGCCATGGCGAAGGGGATGAACGCGTCGTCCTCGACCCGCTCCAGCAGCATCGTGCGGCGCATGCGGATCAAGGCTTTTTCCAGATACGGATTGGGAACGATCGCGTTCGACAAAAGCTGCAAAAACAAGGGGATTCGGGACAGTTCACGGGCCAGCGGCAAGCATTCGCCCTGGGCCACGCCCCGTGGATCGAAAACGGCTTTCGCCGGGGTATGGACGAGCGCACCGACCACGGCGTCGGACACGTATCCGCCGTCGCAAACCGGACTGGCGAGGATGCGTCCGACGTCTTCCAGAAGGTCATCGTCCACCGCCGGGAAAACGCACCGTGCGAGGCTTTCCGTGGCTGCCACCCAGAACGCGGGGGTGGTGGGTTTGAGGCGCACGAGACGTCGATGAACGGCGAAGCCTTCGATGGGACGTCCAAGGTCGCACAGACATGCACCGTAACCGAACAGGGCCTCGACGCTGTTGGGGGCGATGCGCAGGGCGCGTTCGTACAAGGCGGCGGCGCGGGCGCGCTCATCCCGGGCGCACAGGATGTTGGCGAGATTGGTCAGCGCGTCGGGGTGCGCGGGATGCAACTGAATGGTTTTTTCGTATTGCTTCGTGGCCTCGGCCTCTTTGCCGATGCTCTTCAGCGCCACGCCCAGGTTGTAATGCGCATCGGGAAAGTCGGGGGAAAGACGCACCGTGACGCGCATCTGCCGAACGGCGCGGGCCAAGTCGCCGTTCTGAAACAGCAAAATGCCAAGCATGTGGCTGGCGGCGGCGTTGCGGGGGTTGAGATCGAGGGCGGCTCGATAGAGTCGCTCCGCCTCTCGGGATCTGCCCTGCGCATGCAGATCCTGGGCGTCGCGAAGAAGCAGGGCTTCCGGCCGGTTTGTCATAAAGGGTCGCCACAAAGGGACGTTGCGGCGCGGAGAATGGAACAAATCCGTGACGCTGGCAAGCCGGGAAAACGGGGCGCGGGCGTCAGTTGGCGGTGTTGAGCCGCCAGCGTTGCAGTTGAGCCTGACGGCGCTCGGCGAAACCGTCCTCGCGGCTGGACCCTTGCGGCTGCATGAGGTGTGCGCCGGGTTTCAGCGCGTTGACCCGGTTGACGATTTCCGCGCCCGAGCGGGCGGAAATCGTGCTCGCGGCGCGCATGCGGAAGGCGCCGTTGAGCCGTGACATCAGTTGTGGATTGCCGAGCGAGACCATCTTGGGCAGCGGCGCGCGGTCGGTCTCCTTTTCCAGACGGTGCGGGCGCGCGCTGTCCATCTGGGCGGGCTCGCTCTTGCCGTCCAACAGCGCGACTTCGCTTTCGTCGTCCTGTTGGTGGGAGAGCGCGTAGGTCTTTGCGGCGGTGGCGTTCCACAACCTGGCGACCCGCTCACGATAGGCCTTGTTGCGTTCCGGCGTGGTGGAATGATAGTCGCCGGCGGCCTGGATCCACGATTTCGAAACCCGATGGCGGCGGCTCAGGAAATCCGCCGCGTAGGCGACGTTGACCTTGGGATCGAAGGCCTGCTCGATGCTGGAAAAGGCGTCGGGATGGTAGTGCAGGTTGATCTGCATGCAGCCGACGTCGATGTTGGCGACATGGTCGGCGCGCAGCGAGCGGACGAACGCCACCGCATCCGCCGGGCCGGGCAGGAAATGCCCCTTGCCCCCCGTGGTGACGGTCCAGGGCCAGGCAAAAGATTCCCGGTCGTCGGCGTCCCAACGGCCCGTTTCCGCCAACGCGATGGCGTGCAAAAGGCCCTTGGGAATGCCCCGCGCGCGCTCTTCGCGCTCGATGGCTTTTGCGCAGGTTTGTTGATGCTTGTCAAGGACTTGAGGGGTCTGCTCCAGGGCCGCGGCGAAGGCGTTCTGGGCGAACAGGCAGGCCGCGCCGGAGAGCATCCCGGCGATCACGGGGCGCGCGCAGGCGAAGCGGAACATTTTGGCGATGACGTGTTTCATGCCCGAAGTAGTGCAACACGCGTGCCAGGTACGCCCGGTGCATGGGGACACGGTTTATGTTGTGGGCGGGGTGTCCGGGCCGTCGCCGAGCGCGCGCTGCATGATGATGGCGTCGACCCAACGCCCATGCTTGAATCCGGCGTTGGGAAGCCGGCCCGCCTGGACGAAGCCGAGGCGCTTGTGCAGGCTGAGCGAGCGCCCGTTTCCGGCCCCGCTGATCACCGCGACCATCTGGCGGTAGCCCAGCGCCGCGCAGCGCTCGACCAGTTCGCTCAAAAGCCGCGTACCGACGCCCCGGCCGGTGCTTTCGGGTTCGACGTAGATGGAATCTTCGAGCGTATAGCGGAACGCCGAGCGTTGCCGGAACTTGGCGGCGTAGGCGAAGCCCAGCACCTCGCCGCCGATTTCGGCGACAATGTAGGGGGCCTTGGCGTCGAGCACCGCCTGGCGGCGGGACAGAATCTCGTCCACGCCGGGGGGGACTTCCTCGAAGCTGGCGGCCCCGCTCAACACGTGGTGGGCGTAGATGCGCTGAATTGCGTCCGCGTCGTCGGGGCGGGAATCCCGGATGGCGATGGTGGGGGCGGTGTCCATGACGTCACCTCCTCACGTCTTCAACCGCGCGACGTCGACGCGGGCCAGGGTTTCGATCAGCACGCCCAGATCGCGGGAAAGTTCGCTGAAGCCTTCGGTGCGCAGGATGGTGCGTTCGTCCATGTACAGCGCGCGGTTGACTTCGATCTGCAGGGCATGGCGGTGGTCCTGGGGACGGCCATAATTGCGGGTGGTGAAGCCGCCGGCGTAGGGCGTGTTCAGCACCACGCGATAGCCCATGTCCTCCAGCGCGCGCTGCGCCAGGTGCGTGACGTAGGGCGCGCAGGACGACCCATTGGCGTCGCCCAGTACCATGTCCACCCTGCCCAGGCCCGGATCGCGGTCCATGGGCCCGCCGATGGACGGCATGGAGTGGCAGTCGATCAGCACATAGGTTCCGAACGCCGCGAAGGTTTCGTCCAACAGCCCCCGCAGCCGGGCGTGGTAGGGCTTGTAGCAGGTCTCGATCCGGCGCTCGGCCTCGGCGAAGGTGATTTTGCCCTTGTAGATTTCCTCGCCGTCGGTGACGACCTTGGCGACCGTGCCGAGGCCCGCGCGCACCCGCGCGCTTTTGGTGTTGATCCATTCGGGCAGCGGGTCGGAAAACATCTCGGGATCGAGTTCCCACGGCTCGCGGTTGGGGTCTGCGTAGGCGCGCGGGAAGTGCGCGCGCAACAACGGCGCGCCATGGTGCGGCGCGGTTTCGTAAAGCTCGTCCACGAACGCGTCCTCGGAACGGCGCAACGCCACCGGGTCAAGTCGGCTGGCGCCCACGAACGACGCGGGATAGTCCCGCCCGCTGTGGGGCGAGGCGAACACCACCGGCGCGGTGCGCGCCAGCGGGTGGATCACGTCGAACGGCGTTTCGACCTCGCTCGTATGGGTGAGAACCGCCTGAGGGGCTTCCAAATTCATCCGCGTCTTTCCGGTTCGGGTCTTCAAGGACAAGGGTTCCGGCCAGGGTGTTACAGCCTGACCGGGCGCGAAGCAACAGATAAACAGTTTGAACGAGGATTGAGGACTTGCCAAGCGCGTCCGAACCGACTAAAAAGCCCGCGTCCAAGCCGTTCGGACCGGACGCACGGGCGCGTAGCTCAGCGGGAGAGCACTACGTTGACATCGTAGGGGTCACAGGTTCAATCCCTGTCGCGCCCACCATCGAAACCCCTTGGGAAACCAAGGGGTTTCGTCGTTTCTCATTGTCGGACACCCCGTAGGGTTATTTTGGCCTGGGGTTATAAAGCAACCAGTCCGACTGTATCTCAATCGTCAGGAGGAATGCGAATGACGCGTCAGCGCTTGAGCATCGCACCCGGGTGGAAGCGATTGGGCTGACGGATCGGAAATGCGGGCGGCATGACACTCAAGCCGGATACACATTAAAGCCGCCGCCAACCTGTCCAAATATCTGGGACCACTTCATCGCGGGATTGTACCACTATAGAGTCGTGTAACTTTTTTGAATCTCACTCCCTATTAATTGAAATCAAATTCGCCGCCTTTTTCATTGGAATCCCGGCGCAGGCGTCGTACCCTTTTGGGCAACGAAAATGATGCTGGCGCGGCGGGATTTGGTCCGGGCGCGCCGGACAGGGAAAAAGGGTGTTTGTTCATGACCAAAGCCGCCTCTTCGCCGCGTTGCGTGGCGCTCGTGGGCCCGTATCTTTCCGGTAAGACGACCTTGATGGAAAGCATGTTGATGGCCGCGGGCGCGTTGCACCGCAAGGGTTCCGTGCGCCAGGGCAATTCCGTCGGCGACGCGTCCCCCGAAGCGCGCCAGCGCCAAATGTCCACCGAACTCAATGTCGGCCATTGCGACTATCTGGGGGATTCCTGGTCCATTCTGGACTGTCCCGGGTCGGTGGAGCTTTTGCAGGAAAGCCTCAACGCCTTGATGGTCGCGGACGCCGTGGTGGTGGTGTGCGAAGGCGACCCCTCCAAGGCGCTGACGGTCGGGCCGGTGCTGCGCATGCTGGACGACCATGACGTTCCGCACATGCTGTTCATCAACAAGATGGACCTGCTGGGCGGGCAGGTGAAGGAAACCCTGGAGGCCTTGCAGGAGCATTCCAAGCACCCGCTGGTGCTGCGCGAAATCCCGATCCGCGAAGGCGACCAGGTGGTCGGCCACGTCGACCTGGTGAGCGAACGCGCCTTCAAGTGGCGCGACCACGCCGAATCCGAACTGATGGAAATGCCCGCCGCCCTGGCGGCGCGCGAACACGGCGCGCGCGACGAACTGCTGGAAACCCTAGCGGACTACGACGACACCCTGATGGAAGAACTGTTGGAGGACGTCGCGCCCGATACGTCGGAAATCTACGAAAACCTGGCGCGCGATCTGGTGCACGACGACATCGTGCCGGTGTTCTTCGGTTCCGCCGAACACGACAACGGCATCCGGCGTCTGTGGAAGGCGCTGCGCCACGAATGCCCCGAGGTTTCGCTGACCGCCCAACGCCTGGGCGTCAAGGACGCGGCGGCGCAGGTATTCAAGACGCTGCACGCCGGGCATCAGGGCAAGCTGTCCATCGCCCGCGTCTGGCAGGGCGAGGTGAAGGACGGTCAGACCTTCGACCAGGGCCGCGTGTCGGGCCTGTTCAAGGTGCAGGGACAGAGCTTCGAAAAGTCCAAGACGGCCCAGGCGGGCGACGTCGTGGCGCTGGCGCGCCTGGAAAACGTCGGCACGGGCGACGCGCTCGGCGGCACCGGGACCGAATGGCCGGAACCGCTCAAGGGCCTCTATTCCATGTCCGTGCAGATGCAGGGCCACGCCGACGACGTGAAGCTGTCCCAGGCCTTGCAGAAGCTGTGCGACGAGGATCCGTCCCTGGTCGTCGAACACCAAGACAGCACCGGCGAACTGGTGTTGTGGGGGCAGGGCGAAATGCACCTGCGCATCGCCATGGACAAGCTGACAGGCCGCCACGGCCTGAGCGTGCAGTCCAAACGGCCCCAGGTGCCCTACAAGGAAACCATCGCCAAGGGCGCGAAGCACCGCGCGCGCCACAAGAAGCAGTCCGGCGGCCACGGCGAATTCGGCGACGTCGAAATCGTCATCGCGCCGTTGAACCGCGGCGAAGGCTTCCAGTTCGAGGAGAAGATCCACGGCGGCACGGTGCCGCGCCAGTACATCCCCTCGGTCGAGGCCGGGGTGAAGGAATACCTCGGGCGCGGTCCCCTGGGCTTTCCCGTGGTGGACATCCAGGTGACGCTGACCGACGGCCAGTACCACAACGTCGATAGTTCCGACTTCGCCTTCAAAAAGGCGGCGCAACTGGCCATGCGCGAAGCCATGCCCGGCTGCCAGCCGGTTCTGCTGGAGCCCATCAACGAGGTCAAGGTCTCGATCCCCAACGCCTATACGTCCAACGCGCAACGCGTGATCTCGTCGCGCCGCGGCCAGATTCTCGGCTTCAATCCGCGCGACGGATGGCAGGGCTGGGATGAGGTGACGGCGTATCTGCCGGCGTCCGAAATGCACGATCTGATCATCGATCTGCGATCCCAGACCCTGGGCGTGGGAACCTTCGATTTCCGCTTTGACCATTTGCAGGAACTGGTCGGCAAGAACGCCGAGCAGGTGGTGGCCGAACGCAACGGATGAACCCGAGACATCAACGAACGATCCCTGCATTCGCCGGACGCGCCGTGCGCCGTCCGGCGGTGTGGAGGGGATGAGGCATGGACAACACACTCGTCATCAGCATCTTCATCGTAATCGTGGCGATGGCCTTCATCGTGGTCGTCGCCAAGACCATGCGCGCGTCGGCCGAGGAAATGAAAACGACCCAATCCAAGCAGAAGGCCAAGCTGGAAAAGCGCAAGGCCAGGCGCGAGGAAGCCGGAAAGACCATCCGGCAGATCCAATGGGGCGACAGCTTCGTTGTCGACGACGGCGTCATCGACCGGGATCATCAGGCGCTGTTCAAGCTGATCAATCAATTCAGCCTCAACATCACGAAGTTTTCCTATCCCAGCCACATGATGCCGTATCTGATCGAATTGAAGAAATACACCCAGTACCATTTCCGCCGCGAGGAAAGCCTTCAGGTCAAATCCCGGTACGCTTACGCCGACGATCATCGTCAGCAACACGCGGCGACCATCCGCGCGCTGGATGCGCTGATCCAAAAGGCGCAAAAGGCCAACGAGGACACGGTGACGGACGTCGCGCTGGAAATCTCCGGCTTCCTGCAGGACAAGTGGCTCACCGACCACATTATCGAACACGATCTGCCCATGCGCGCGGCCGTGGAGCGCATGCGCGACCATTCCCGCGGCATGAGCGGGTTGATGGATTAAGGCGAAACGCGCGCAAAACAAAAAAAACGCCGCCCGGAGGGACGGCGCTTGCGGCGCGCCCACCGGGTGGCGGGCGCGCCGTAAAGGCGTTGGGCCGTTAGACCGAGCGCTTGAGACCCTGTCCGGCCTTGAAGCGAACCGATTTCGAAGCCTTGATGCGGATCGATTCCCCGGTGAACGGGTTGCGGCCCTTGCGGGCGGCGCGTTTCGCCACGGTGAAGGTGCCGAAACCGAGGATCTGAACCTTTTGGTTCTTTTTCAGGGAAGCCGTCATGGTGCCGATCACGGCGTCCAGGGTTGCCTTGGCGGCCTTGGCGGTGCAACCGGTGCCTTCCTGGATGACGTTCATCAGGTGCTGACGATCGCTGAGGTCCGCGGGCGTGGGCTTCGGAGCGGCAGGTTTTGCCGGCGCGGCCTTCTTGGCGGCCGGAGCGGCTTTCTTGGCGGGTGCGGCTTTCTTGACCGGGGCGGCTTTCTTGGCCGGAGCGGCCTTCTTGGCCGGTGCGGCCTTCGCGGCCGGTGCGGCCTTCGCGGCCGGTGCGGCCTTCGCGGCCGGTGCGGCCTTCTTGGCCGGGGCCGCCTTCTTCGCGGCTGGCGTCTTGGTGGTGGCTTTCTTCACGACAGTCTTCGCCATTCCCATATCCTCCCTATAGCAAAGTGGGTGAGTAACGCTACCATCAAACGCAATCCGATCACAGATTTAAACTGGGTTTTGGCGTCCATTTTTCCCTAAAAAGCCTATAAAATAGGCCTCAAATGGACTTTTCATGTCATTTGACCTGGGCGCATGGGTGAAAATATGCACGGAGGCGAGCCATGAAAACAACTCGCGCGAATCGGGTTTTCCGCCCAGGAATACCGGTTGCAACGTTGTTTTTCGTGCTGTTGGCGGCTCCGTTCGCCAAGGCTCAGGTCGCGCCCCATTCGGCGCCGGACTGCAAGCGGTTCCATCTGAAGCTCAACAAGCAAACCGGCGAGTGGGAATGCCTGTACAAAACCGACCAAGCGCGGGACAA
>JADGBG010000156.1 GCA_015231605.1 Alphaproteobacteria bacterium
GTCAACGTCGCGGTGCAGATCGCCGAACAGATCGCCGATTATCTGCTGACCGGCGCGGTGACCAACGCGCTGAACATGCCGAGCGTGTCGGCCGAAGACGCGCCCAAGCTGGCCCCGTACATGAACCTGGCCACGCAGATGGGCAGCCTGGAAGGGCAGTTGACCCAGTCCGGCATCAAGGCCGTCAGCATCGAATACGAAGGCCACGCCGCCGAACTCAACACCAAGCCGATCACCGCCGCGATCCTGCAGGGCCTGCTGAGCCCGATGCTGGAAGGGGTGAACATGGTGTCCGCCCCGGCCATCGCCAAGGAACGCGACATCGACATCACCGAGGTCAGGCACGACCGCCCCAGCGAATATCAGACCCTGGTGACGCTCAAGGTGACGACCGAAAAGCACACCCGCACGGTGAAGGGCACGCTGTTCGCCGGCAAGGACGCGCGCATCGTCGACATCAACGGCATCCCCATGGACGCCAAGCTGGGCAAGCACATGCTGTTCCTCACCAACGAGGACAAGCCCGGCTTCATCGGCGGGGCCGGCACGGTGCTGGGCAACGCGGGCATCAACGTCGCGACGTTCAACCTGGGCCGTTCCGAAGAGGGCGGCGAAGCCCTGGCGCTGATCGAAGTGGACCAAGCGGTCGACGACAACGTGCTGGACGAACTGCGCGCCCTGCCGCAAGTCGTCCGCGCCCAGGCGCTGGCGTTCTAAACACACTCCTCGCAGTGGAAACGAAAAGGGCCTCCCCAACCGGGAGGCCTTTTTTGCGTGTGCATGCCGCCTCATGATTCAATCGTATGGATATGTAGTTTTTCTTATATGAACACAGGACCCTTCTATTTCGACATCCAACCGTATACGATCTTGTATGAAGGCGCTTCAAAAACGCGCCAAACGGAATTGCCGGGCTTCGGGGGAGGTGACGGCATGGGGTAATCTGGGGTTTCGGTATGAGGTGTGATGGCCGCGTCCGCTCCGTGGGGCGGTTCTTGGCGCTCATTTTCATGGTGATCGGGCTGACGATCGTGGGCGCCGGTCCGGCGTTCGCGCAGCAGACGGTTTCCATCGGTGTCCTGGCGTTCCGCTCCAAGGACAGCACCCACGAGCGTTGGGACGAAACGGCTCGCTACCTGGAACAGACCATACCCGGAACCACGTTCGAAATGGTTCCGATGAACTATCCCGAGCTCGAGACGGCCACCGAGCAGGGCAAGGTCGATTTCGTCCTCACCAATTCCGGTCACTACATCGTTTTGGAAGCGGGATATGGCGTCACCCGCCTCGCCACCATGGTCAAGGACGTGCAGGGCGAAGAGATCGACCGTTTCGGCGGCGTGATCTTCACCCGCGCCGACCGCATGGATATCACCGATCTGAACGATCTCAAGGGCAAACGGTTCCTGGCCGTCGGCAAGGACTCGCTGGGCGGCTTCCTGGTGGCGTACGAGGTGTTCCTCGGAGCCGGGATCGATCCTTTCGCCGACTTCAAGGACATGGCGTTCAACGGCATGCCCCACGACACGGTGGTGGAGCGGGTGTTGGCGGGCGAGTTTGACGCCGGCACGGTGCGCACCGACGTCCTGGAAAGCATGGCCCGCGAGGGCAAGATCAAGCTTGAAGACATCAAGGTCCTCAACCGCCACACGGACGAGGAATATCCGTTTCTGCATTCGACGGAGCTGTATCCCGAATGGCCGTTCGCGCGCCTCAAGGGCACGGACGAGGCGTTGGCGCGCAAGGTTGCGGTGGCGCTGCTGGCCATGCCCAAGGGTCACGCGGCGGCGAAAGGCGGGCGGTATGCGTTCTGGGCGGTGCCGATGGATTATCAGCCCATCCATGCCTTGATGCGCAAGCTGCATATGGGCCCGTACGCCAAGGCTGCGGAGTTCTCCCTCAGAGACGTGGTGATGCGTTACAAGGAATGGCTCCTGACTTTGGCCATCATGGGGTTGTTGGCGGCGGTGGCCGTGGCGGTCAAGATGTGGCGTCTCAATCTGGATCTGTACCACCGCGAACGCCACGAAGCCGAGGTCCTGCGCGAACGCGTCCGCATGGAAGAAATCATCGCCACCCTTTTGCGCGGTTCGCAAAGCTTCGCGCCGTTGGAGGAAACGCTGCAAGCGGCGCTCGACACCATTACGTCGAAGAAGGAATACAGCATCGAAAACCAGGGCTGCATTTTCCTCCACGACGCCCCTAGCCGGGAATTGCGCATGGTGGCGCAAAAGGGTCTGGCCCCGGAAATCCGCAACGCCTGCCAGCGCGTCACCGAAGGGGAGTGCATGTGCGGACTGGCCTTGAAGATGAAAGACATCGTCCATTCCGGATCCGTGGACGAACGACACTCCATCACCTACGACGGCATGGAGGGCCATGGCCATTACTGCGTGCCCATCGTCGCCGATGGGGAGGTTCTGGGCGTGCTGAACCTTTATGTCGCCGAAGGCCATGTTCGCAACGAGACCGAGGACCGCTTCCTCACCACCGTCAGCGACACGCTGGCCAGCATCATTTGCCGCAAGCGCAGCGAAGCCGCCACCCAGGAAGCCCGCATCAGTGCGGAAAACGCCAGCCGCACCAAGGACCGGTTCCTTCTCAACATGAGCCACGAACTGCGCACGCCGTTGAACGCCATCATCGGCTTTTCGGAAATGATGGAGGCGGAAATCTGGGGCGCGCTCGGCCATGCAAAGTACAAGGACTACACCGCCGACATCCTCAACAGCGCGCGTCACCTGCTGGGGGTCATCAGCGACCTGCTCGACATCACCAAGCTGGAAAGCGGCGCACTGGACCTGTCGGAGGTCGACATCGAATTGCGCGATCTCCTGGAAACCTGTGTGCGCATGTCGCAAAAGCGCGCGGGGGACGCGGTCGTATCCGTGTCCTTCGCCGTGCCGGACGACATGCCGAAATTGCGCGCCGATCCGCAGCGCGTTTCCCAGATCGTTCTGAATCTGTTGTCCAACGGCATCAAGTTCACGCCCATGGGCGGTCGCGTCGAGTTGACGGCGGGACTCCATAATGGCGGGGGCGTGCGGTTGTGCGTTCGCGACAACGGCGTCGGCATCGCCGCCGAAAATCTGCCGAAAGTCGTGGAACCTTTCGAGCAGATCGGTGATATCCTCACCCGCACCCATGACGGTTATGGGTTGGGTCTGCCGTTCGCGCGCATGCTGACGGAAAAGCACGGCGGCCGTTTGAACATCGTCAGCACGTTGGGCAAGGGGACGGAGGTCAGCGTCATGTTTCCATCGGAACGGTCGGTATCCCGGGCATGAGCGAAGAACCATCCGCCATCCATGTGGACTGGACCGGCGTCCAGGATTTGTCGCGTGAACTGGGCCGCCGTCTGACGGAGCGCGGACCCTGGACCGGCGTGGTCGCGGTGACGCGCGGCGGCCTGATCCCGGCGGCCATCGTGGCGCGGGCGTTGGGCGTGCGCCTGGTGGAGACTTTGGGCTTGGCCTCGTATGAGGGCCGGGAGCGCGGCGCGTTGAAGATCCTGAAATTGCCGGAACTGGCCGCTGCCGCCGAGGGCGAGGGTTGGCTGGTGATCGATGATCTGGTGGACAGCGGCGAGACCCTGCGCAAAGCCCGGGAAGTCCTGCCGCGTGCCCGCTACGCGGTTCTCTATGCGAAACCCGACGGCCTGGATGCCGTTGACGACTTCATCGTGGAAGCGCCGCAATCGACATGGATTTTCTTTCCCTGGGAAACGGACGACGCGAATTAGGTCTTGTCTCGTTCCCGCGATAGGGAAACAATATCCGGCCACGGACGGCGAAAGGGAGGGTTCGATGCAAAAGGCCTTGGTTATCGACGCCGGGAAATGCACCGGTTGCGAACAGTGCGAGGTGGCGTGTTCGATGCGTCACGAAGGGGTGTCCAACCCCGCCCATTCGCGGATCCGGGTGTTCAATTTTCACGACGAAGGGCGCTTCGTCCCCTACACCTGCACCCAGTGCGCCGAAGCCTGGTGCCAGCGGGTCTGTCCGGTGGAAGCCATTTCCACCGTCGCCAGCGGGGCCAAGGTGGTGGACGCATTGCGCTGCGTCGGCTGCAAGGTCTGCACCATCGCGTGCCCGTTCGGCACGGTGAACTACAACCCCGCCACCGGCAAGGTCATCAAATGCGACTTGTGCGGCGGCGATCCGGCGTGCGTGCAGGCGTGTCCCACCGGGGCCATCACCTTCACCGACGCGTCGGCCACCGGCTACGCCAAGATGGAAGCGGCCGCGCGCGCGGTCAACGCGGCATAAGGGGAGGATCGACACATGGCATGGGCGAAACGCATCCTCCGGGTGAACCTGACCGAAGGTTCCATCACCGAAGAACCTCTCAACGTGGAATGGGCGCAGCGCTACCTGGGCCAGCGCGGTCTGGCGACCAAATATCTGACCGAAGAAATCGACCCCAAGGTCGATCCGCTGTCCCCCGACAACAAGCTGATCTTCGCCACCGGCCCCTTGACCGGTACGGCGGCGGCCACCGGCGGGCGCTGGTCGGTGATCACCAAGGGTGCGCTGACCGGCGCCATCGCGTGTTCCAATTCCGGCGGGTTTTTCGGTGCGGAACTGAAATTCGCGGGCTGGGATATGGTGGTTTTCGAAGGCAAGTCGCCCAAGCCCGTCTACCTGCTGATCCAGGACGACGAGGCGCGCCTGATGGACGCGAAGGATTATTGGGGCCGCACCGTGTGGGACACGGAAAAGGGTCTTAAGGCCGAACACCAGGACCCGCGCCTGCGCGTCGCCGCGATCGGCCAGTCGGGGGAGAACGGCGTCAAGTTCGCCTGCATCGTCAATGACCTTCACCGCGCCGCCGGGCGGTCCGGTGTGGGCACGGTGATGGGCTCCAAGAACCTCAAGGCGGTGGCCGTGCGCGGCACCAAGGGCGTCGCCGTCAACGATCCGGACGCCTTCCTGGCCGCCACCACGGCGGGCAAGCAGGCGTTGGCGGAAAACGCGGTGACGGGCGAGGGTCTACCCGCGTTGGGCACGCAGGTGTTGATGAACGTCATCAACGAATGCGGCGCGCTGCCGACGCGCAATCACAAGGACGTTCAGTTCGAAGGCGCGGCGGACATCTCCGGCGAAGCCATGCAGCAGCCGCGCAAGTCCGACGGAAAGACCAATTTGGTGCGCAACGGCGCGTGCTTCGGTTGCACCATCGCGTGTGGGCGCATTTCCACCATCGATCCCAGCCACTACACGGTCAAGGACCGCGACCAGTACAAGATCGCGTCCGGCGGCCTGGAATACGAGGCGGCCTGGGCGCTGGGCGCGGCGACCGGCGTCAACGACCTGGACGCGCTGACCTTCGCCAACTTCATCTGCAACGAACAGGGCTTCGATCCGATTT
>JADGBG010000014.1 GCA_015231605.1 Alphaproteobacteria bacterium
GAACTACAAACGCAGGCGGTTCACCAACATGGCGGCTTCGTCGATAAGTTTATGGGTGATGGTTTGATGGCATTTTGGCCCAAAGAAACCACGTGGAAAGAATGCTGTGAAAAAGCATTCAAGGCCGCATTGGTGTTCAAAAAAGGTCTGCCGCTCAGCCTCCTTCCAGGTGATACCTCTACCTTAGATTTGAGGATTGGTCTTCATTGCGGCAACGCTATCTTTGGCAACTTTGGGGCACACGGGATGGTCTCTCAAACTTTTCTCGGCTCGGACGTAAATCTGGCGGCACGCTGTGAACAGGCAAAAGAATCAAGTGAAGGAAGCGATTTAAGCCACTATCGGATTAGGGCAAGTGAGGCTTTTTGGAAGCGCTTGCCTTCAAAGTACCAAAGCGAATTGCCGCAACTTGTAAACGCCCGCGTTAAGCATAATGAAGTCATAAAACTTCACTGTAGGTCGAGGTAAATCTATGGCGCTCATTGACGACCTCAAAGCCGAAACCGCAAGAATTTTCCGAGACCAATGGAATGTCCGTGAAGGCCGGGTAGTCCCCTCTCCCGAGGATGTAAAACTCAGCAATGATGCTGTCCATTTTGACCGGGCCACTGTGCTTTATGCTGACTTATCTGGCTCCACAAAAATGGTGGACACAAAGAAATGGTATTTTTCTGCTGAAATTTACCGGACTTTCTTATACTGCGCCGCACGTATTGTTAAATACGAAGGCGGTGAAATCACCTCGTATGATGGTGACCGGATAATGGGAGTATTTATAGGTGACAATCAAACGACTAGCGCTGCACGGTGTGGTCTAAAGATCAATTACGCCGCAAAACACATTATCAACCCTGCAATTTTAAAACAGTACACATCATCAACATTCAAAGTCCGCCATGTAGTAGGGATAGACACAAGCGAAGTTCATGTCGCAAGAACAGGCGCTCGGGGAGGGAACGATCTAGTATGGATTGGACGAGCCCCTAATTATGCAGCAAAAATGACCAGTCTTGACCCAGACTACCCAACCTGGGTTACTGGAAATGCGTACTACTTTCTTGCTGATGAAGCGAAGTATGGGGGGAAAGATAAATCCCATATGTGGGAGCAACGTTCATGGACTGATATGTCAGGCATGACGATATACCGCTCAAGCTGGACGTGGACAATTTGATTGTCCCGCTATTTTTGTATCTGTATGCCCGTCACCCGCCCGCACTTGGGCGCGTTCCTGGAAGCCTGGGGCGCGGCGTCGGGCAACCGGTTTTTGCTGGATTAGAGCATCGTGCGTCAAATATGACGCACGATGCTCTAAAGAATTTTGTTTGCCCTCGCCGGGCGCCGCCTGCCGGACATTTTCAGAACGCGAATGGCGCGTCCTGTCCTGACCCAGCTGCGACATTTGGACAACAAACTCCGCCCCTGCGTTTTCTGCGAACGGAGGGGCGGAGCTGTTGGTTAGACTGCACGCACATCGCTGAGGAACGTTTCCACGATCTTCCTGAGGTTTTCCGTCTGGCTTGACAGTTCCCTCGCCGCGCCTTGGACGGCGGAGGCGGATTGACCCGTTTCAGCCGCAGCTTGGTGGACGCTTTCAACGTTGGACGACACTTCGGTCGTGCCGCTGGCCGCTTCTTCGACATTGCGGGCGATTTCGCTGGTCGCCGCGCCCTGTTCCTCGACGGCGGACGCGATTGCGGACGCGATCTGGTCTATTTCGCGGATGATCTTGCTGATCTCCTCGATGGCCATGGCGGCCACTTCGGTCTGCTTTTGCACGTTGCCGATCTGGGAGCCGATTTCATCGGTGGCCTTGGCGGTCTGGTTGGCGAGGTTCTTGACCTCGGACGCCACGACCGCGAAGCCCTTGCCGGCTTCCCCGGCGCGGGCCGCCTCGATGGTGGCGTTGAGCGCCAGCAGGTTGGTCTGTTCGGCGATGTCGGTGATCATCGCGACGACCGCACTGATGTTGCCGGCCGCCGCGACCAGGCCTTGGACGGTTTCGTGGGTTTCATCGGCCTGCTTCACCGCGCGGGACGCCACGTTGGAGGATTGCGCCACCTGACGGCTGATTTCGGAAATCGAGCTGGACAACTCTTCCGCCGCCGACGCCACGGTCTGCACGTTGTTGGACGCCTGTTCCGACGCCGAAGCGGCGGCCGTGGATTGACGGCTGGTTTCCTCGGCGGTGGCCGACATGGAGGTCGCGGTCGATTCCATTTCGGTCGCGGCGGATGCCACGGTTTCGATGATGCCGCTGACGGCGCTGTCGAAGTCGTGAGTCAGTTCCTCGACCTTCTGGGCGCGCAGTTCGCGGGCCCTGCGGTCCTTTTCCTGCGCGGCGGCCAGTTGTTCGGCCTTGATCATGTTGTCCTTGAACACCTGGACGGCCTCGGCCATGTGGCCGACCTCGTCCTTGTGGTCGCGGGCGGGGATTTCCGTTTCCTTGTCGCCCTCGGCCAAGCGGGACATGGCGCCGGTCATGTTGACGATCGGCACGGAAATGCCTCGGCCGATGACGAAGGCCGCGACCACGCTCAGCACCAGGGCGATCACGGACACGGTGGCCACGGTGGCGAGCGCCCGGTCGATCTCCGCCTCGGCGCGCGGGCCCAGTTCATCCTGCAGGGCCTTGATGGCCAGCTTCAGGGTTTCGACTTCGTCCGCCACGATGGGACCGATGCGGTCCAGCTCGTTCTTGATGATGGCGTTTCGTTCGTTGATGGTCTTGTAGGTTTCCTCGAACGCCGGGACGTAGACTTGGTGCAACTGTTCCACTTCTTTCGCCAGAGCGCGGCGTGTGGGGTTCTGCAGGTTGGCCGACAGAACTTCCTGGGCCTTGTCCATGTCCGCCATTTCCTTCATCACGCGGTCATAGGACTCCTGGTCGTTGGTGACCAGGTAGCGGGTGACGTAAAGGCGCCCCAACAGCAGGCTGCGCATCGCCACGCCGGCGCGGTAGGCGGCCTCGGCGTCGCCGTCGTTGAACGCGCTTTCCATGATGTCGCTCAGCGCCTTTTCCATCTTCGGGCCGACGACGTTGAGGGTGTCATCGACCAGTGCGTTGCGCCGCGCTTGCTTCTTGGTTACGTCTTCGAAATGGGCGACATAGGTTTTCAGTTCGCCCTCAACCTTGTCGACCACCGCAAGGAACTTGGGATCCGTCGTAAGCTCGCGGGTCTCGGGAATCAGATCCAGGGTGGCCTGGGCGCGCTCCTTGACGCCTTTGATGTTGTCCTCACTGGCCTCGATCACGAAATTCTTCACGAACAGGCGGGTCATCAGCATATTGGCCTGGATGCGGCCGGCCTGGTTCGTTTGGCGCGCCAGGCTACGGTAATCCATGAAATTCGTGTCGGCGCCATCGAGGCTGGAAAAGCCGACCACGGCGATCAGCAGCAGGAGGGCGAGAACGACCCCAAACCCGGTGAAAACCTTGCTCGATATCTTGATGTTTTTGAGAAAGTTCATGTTCCTCTCCTGTCAATTCAGCGCCGTATCGTGTGAAAGGGACGTTTCGCCGTCGCTTGCTTCAAGCACGAGGGCTTTCATTTCAGCTAAGTTGCCGCGCTCCAATACAGCCAGGACTTGATCCAACAGCTCTCGGGTATCGGCAATTTTGCTTTGGAGTTCATCGTAAATGCAGCAGGCATGACGCAAGGTCTTCCTTGCCGCACTCAGGTGCCGACCGGCTGTAGAAACATCCTTGCCAACCGAAGCGATCTCGGCCGCAAGCAAATAGGATTGTCGTGAAACGCTCCGCAGCTTCCTGGCGGAACGGAAGCCTGCTAACGCATAGACCCGGGTTGCGTGAACCATTCCGCCTCTCCCTCACAAACCTTAGAGAGACCACGACAGTCAATTCTGCGCCGCTATGCGGCGCATAGCAACAAAAGACTAGTTCGCGGGGTTTGCCCAATGGCGCTTTTTGGTTAAAAAAACGGATCGTAGGCCCATTGCAGCAGGGCTTGGCGTTGGCCGGGGCGGCAGGTGAAATCCATGTCGGGGCAGTTGTGGCGGATGGCGCCGATGTGGCGGGGGCCGAAGGCGCGCCAGCGCTTGATCTGGAACGCGTCCACGCCGGGGATGCGCCGCCCGAGCGTGTAGCGGCAGTACCACTGGAACCAGCCGAGCGGGTCTTCCGGGGTGATCCAGCCCTTGTCCCGCCACGCCTGGCGGCTTTGTCCCGCCGCCACGCCGAAGCAATTGAGCCGGGCGTCGAAACCGTCCGGGCTCAGCTTGGCGTTCGCGAACCACTCGGCCGGGAATTCGGCGTGGTCGCCCGCGAAATACCAGCCGCCGAAGACGCCCAGCTCCAGCATCTCGCGGGGCGTCAGTTGGGGCTCGAACTCCAGGTCCGCGCGCGTGTTCATCAGGCCTTGCTGAACGCGTCTTTGCCCTGGCCGCAGATCGGGCATTGCCAGTCGCCGGGAACGTCTTCCCACGGCGTGCCGGGCTTGACGCCGTGTTCCGGGTCGCCCTGGGCCGGGTGGTATTCCCAGCCGCACGGGCCGCAGGTCCACACGTCGCCGCCGTCCGCCGCATTGCCGGACGCGGTTTCGGCGGCGATGACGGCGGGCATGGTCTTGACCAAATCGGGCTGGCGCTTGGTTTTGGTCCCGCTGAGCGCGAAGCCCACGGCGGCTCCGTCCGGGGCGCGGAACACGGCCTCGGCGTCCGCGCCGTCGCCGTCCACCACCCATGCGCCGTCCGCGCCGGGCTTCGGCGGACACACCACCAGGGGGAACGCCGGGGTTTTCACCGCCACCGCCATGGCGGGCAGCGAGAGCGACGTTTCCGTTCCCGTCAACGTCGCCGCCAGCGCCCGGCATTCGGCCAACAGGGGCGCGATGAAGGGCAGCGGCCCGGCTTCGGTCTCGGCGCAGTCGCCGATGGCGTAGATGTCGGGATCGTTTGTGCATAGCATGCGATCGACTAAGATGCCAGCCTTGACGTCGAGGCCCGCCGCCGCCGCCAGATCCTTGCGCGGGGCCAGGCCCACGGCGGACAGGGCGTGGTCGAAGGGGATCTCCGTGCCGTTGTCCAGAACGGCCACGAATTCCATCCCGTCCGGCCAGTAGGTCTTCACGGTACGGCCCATGTGGAAGGTCGCGCCCAGCGCGCCCAAGCCCTCGGTCAAGGCGTCGCCGATGGCCTGGGGCAACAGCCGAGCCAGCGGCCAGGGCGCGGGGTCCACCACGTCCACGGTGAAGCCCTTGGCCGCCAAGTCGTTGGCGAACTCGCACCCCACCAGGCCCGCGCCGATCAGCAGCACGCGGCCGTGCGCGCCGATGCGATCGCGCCAGACGCGGTAGTCGTCCAGGTCGTTGACCGTGGCGATGTCGATGGCGTCGGAGCCCTCGGCCGGGAATACCCGCGCGTCCGCGCCCAGCGCCAGAACCAGCTTGGCGTAGGGGACGGTCTCGCCGCCTTCCAACGCCACCGCCTTGGCGGCGCGGTCGATGGATGCGACGCGGGCGCGGGTACGCACCGTGATGTTGGTTTCGGCCGCGAACGCGGCGGCGTCCTTTTGCACCAGATCTTTCGCCGCATGCCCCTTGGCCAGCGCGTTGGACAACATCGGCTTGGTGTACACCTCGCCGCCGTCCTGGGTGATCAGGGTGATGGGCATGGCCGCGTCGAACTTGCGGATTTCGCGCACCAGGGTGTAGCCCGCCAGACCACTGCCGACGATGACCGTGGCCGGGGCGTCGGAGGTGGCGGATTTCGTGGGTTCGGCGGCGGGAATGGTTTCGAACTGATCCTTGCCGACGTCGCACACGGGGCAAACCCAGCCGTCGGGCAGGTCTTCCCACGGGGTTCCCGGCGGGATTCCGGCGTCGGGGTCGCCGACGGCTTCATCGTAAACCCAACCGCACACCGTGCATTCGTACGTGGTTCTGGCAGCGCTCATGGCGACGTTCCGTGGTCTTGAAGGAAAGGAAATCCCCCTGGAAAACCGTGTCCTCCAGGGGGATGGTCTGGGTTAGGCGATGTCGGCGTACTTTTCGCCCTTGACGCCACACACCGGGCACGCATCCGGCGCGTCGCCGATCACGGTGTGGCCGCACACCGGACAGACCCGCACGGCGGCCGCCGGCAGATCGCCGCCGGCGCTCACCGCGGCGGCCGCGGCCTTGAACAGCTCGAAGTGAACCTTTTCGACCTCGAGCGCGTGGGTCATGGAGCGTTCGGCCTTTTTGTGACCTTCGGCCTTGGCGGCCTCGACCATCGGCGGATACATGTGGGTGAATTCGTGCTCTTCCCCGGCCATGGCTTCGGCTAGGTTTTCCGCCGTGCTCTTGACCCCGTCCATGGCGCGCAGGTGGGCGTGGGCGTGGATGGTTTCCGCCGCCGCGACGGCGCGGAACAGCTTGGCGACCTGGGCGTGGCCGTCCTTTTCAGCCTGTTCGGCGAAGGCCAGATACTTGCGGTTGGCCTGGCTTTCCCCGGCGAAGGCTTCCTGCAGGTTTTCCATGGTGCTCATGCGGTGTCTCCCTATGTGAAATGGATCGCGCCCGCCAAACGGAGCAGGCTGCGGGTTGCGAAAAGGTTAGCCCCGTCGGAGAGGGGGGGCAACCCCTTCATCATGACGACCGCGTGAACGTCCAACACGTTGACATCGGGGGCGGTTGCGCCCATATGCGGGGTATGACGGAAAAGCATACCCCCGTGGCGCTGCGCCCCTTGTATCTCGCCCTCGGCTGGGCGTTCGTCGCGCTCGGCGCGGCGGGAAGCGTGCTGCCGGTGCTGCCGACCACGCCGTTCCTGATCCTGGCGGCAATGTGCTTCGCGCGCAGCTCGCCGCGCTTACATGGCTGGCTATATAACCATCCCGCCTTCGGCGCGACGTTGCGCGATTGGGACCGCCACCGGGTGATCCCCCTCCACGCCAAGGTGCTGTCCATCGGCGCGATGGCGGCGAGTCTCGCCTATATCGCGCTGGTCTCGCCCGCGCCCGGTTACGTCGTGGCGGGGACGGCGGCGGTCATGGGGTATGGCGCGTGGTTCGTGCTGAGCAAGCCTTCGCGCGTTCCCACCGGGGGATAACTTTCCGCAGGTTTGTCTTTTTTCTTTAACCTTTCCAGTCTATCGTGATCGGGACAAAGAGAGAAAAGAGCACGTAGAGAGAAGACCATGACCATCTATATCAGCGCCATCGAAAAGGGCGCGCTTCCCACCCATCTCACCATCAACGGCATCACCGACCAGGGTTGGCAGAACGTGCATGTGTTCGTCGCCACCGGCGAAGGCCGCGAAGCCGCTCAGTCCGCCAACCTGACCGCCGTTTCCGACGCGGACGGCCACTGGTCCGCCGTCTATCCCAAGCCCGTCGTTCCCGGCGCGCGCATCACCGCCTTCGCCCGCTCGGGCGATTCCCCGCTGGCGGAATTCTCCACCGTCGCCTGACGCGGCACGGTTGTCCGTAAACCGTTAATCCGTAGGCTCCGCGTCCTCGCCCATCGGCGAATCGCCCGGCATCGGCGCGGGGACGGCCAGTGACGTGACCTTGGTGATTTCCGCACCGGGGAAGGCGGCCAGGACGGTCTTGACCAGGGGGTCCTTGGCGGCGTTGGCCTTTTCCGTGGCGGCGTGGGCCTCTTCCTGCTGGCGCAGCGTCGGCTGGCCGGCCTCGCGCGACACCGTCACCACCCAGCGACGCGCCGTGTGGTCGTTGAGGAACTTGGTGAGCTTGCCGGACAGATCCTGCGGCGCGTGGTCGCCCGGATGGAATTCGATCTTGCCGGGCTGGAAGCTGACCAGATGCACGTTGGAAATCAGGTTGGCGTGCAGGATCATCTCACCCAGTTCCTCGCTCAGCGCCACGACCTGGTCGAACGTCGCGGGATCGGGGAGTTGGAGTTCCGATACGCTCAGCGGATTGGTTTCGGCCTGGGCCGCGCCCGCGCCGCGCCGCGCCATGCTGGGGCCGTGCGTCACGGTGGGCGCGCCCGTCAGATGGGAACCGCGCGCGTCCACGGATCCGCCGCCGCCCATCGGCGCGCCGCCGCCCGGTCCGCCGCCAGGATGCGGCTGGGGCGGGGGGGCGTCCTGCAATTTCTTCAGCGCGTCCGCCGGGCTCGGCAATTCCAGCCCGAACATCAGGCGCACCAGGATCATTTCCGCGGCCTGCAGGGCGCTGGGCGCGGAACGCACCTCGGTCAGGCCCTTGAGCAGCATCTGCCACGCCCGCGTCAGCGCCGCCATGGTCAGGCCCTTGGCCATCTCCATGCCCCGCGTGCGCTCCATTTCCGGAACGCCCGGCGCCTCGGCGGCGGCGGGAGTGACCTTGATGCGCGTCAGCCAGTGCACCAGCTCCAGCATGTCTTCGAGAACCTGCGCCGGGTCGGCCCCGGAATCGTACTGCCCGGCCAATTGGTTCAGCGCGCCTTCCACGTCGCCCTTCATCGCCGCGTCGAGCAGATCGAAGGTCCGCGCCCGGTCGGCCAGACCCAGCATGTCGCGCACCGCGCCCTCGCCGACCTCGCCCGCCGTGTGGGCGATGGCCTGGTCCAGCAACGACAGCCCGTCGCGCACCGACCCGTCGGCGGCCCGTGCGATCAGCGCCAGCGCCCCGTCGGCCACCGACGCGCCTTCCGCCTCGACGATGCCGCGGAAGTGGTTGGCCAGGGTTTCCATGTCGATGCGGCGCAGATCGAAGCGTTGGCAGCGCGACAGCACCGTCACCGGAACCTTGCGGATTTCCGTGGTGGCGAAGATGAACTTGACGTGTTCGGGCGGCTCTTCCAGCGTCTTCAACAGCGCGTTGAAGGCGTTCTTGGACAGCATGTGCACTTCGTCGATGATGTAGATCTTATAGCGCGCGTTGACCGGTTTGTAGCGCACGCCTTCGATGATTTCGCGGATGTCGTCGACGCCGGTGCGCGATGCCGCGTCCATTTCGAACACGTCGACGTGGCGGTCCTCGGCGATGGCGGTGCAGTTGTCGCAGACGCCGCAGGGCTCGGCGGTCTCGCCGCCTTTGCCGTCCGGCCCGATGCAGTTCAACGCGCGCGCAATGATGCGCGCCGTGGTGGTCTTGCCGACACCCCGCACGCCGGTCAGCATGAACGCGTGCGCCAGGCGGCCCGAACGGATGGCGTTGGTCAGGGTACGCACCAGGGCGTCCTGACCGATCAGCGTGGTGAAATCGGTGGGGCGGTATTTGCGCGCGAGGACGCGGTATTCGTCCTTCGGGGTTCTGGTGCTCGTTTTGTCCGACATGTTCCGAGCGTCCGCCCCCGTTCCCCGTGCATGAGAGGTGTGAAGAGGTGGAAAGCCGGCGGCGACCCGAAGCGAAACTCGTTACGGCTGCTTCCTTCCGGACCTGACCGGGTTGGCGAGGACTTCGTCCGCGCCGACTTTCCGCGCGGAGTATACCAAGCCGTTGGCGGCGAAGCAAAGGGCGATTGCGGAAAAAAAGAAACGCCGGGCCTATTGTTCCACCGTGCCGACGCGCGGCCGGATCACGTTGAACACGGTGTCGGCGGTCTGGCCCGGCATCATGGGGAAGGCGGTGTTGTAGCCTTCGAACCGGCCTTCCTGCACCGGCACGAAGCTGAGCCGCACTTCCTGCTTGGAGCGAATGCGCACGCCGTTGACGCACGCCGTCCCCGGCGTTTTGTCGCCGAACTGGATGTGGCGCACGGCCACGCCGCGTTTGAGCAGGCCCGGCGCCCAGATGTCGTGGTCGGCGATATCGGCGTTTTCCACGACGAACACGTAGGGCCGTCCGGTTTCCAGATACATCACCATGGGGCTGAATTCGCCGTCCACGATGCGGATGCGTTGCACCTGAACGCTGTCCCAATCGACGCTTTCGACGATGTCGGCGCGCTCCGCCATGCAGCCGAACTCGAACACGTCGAAGCTTTTCGGTTCGGCGGTGGTGGAGGTGCACCCCGACGCCAAAAACGCGCACAGCAACCCAAACCCCGCCCAGCGCCAAGGGCGAACGGAGTCGAAAGTGGTTCGTTTCAAAGGGTTGGCCTGAATCGGCACTCTTCTTCCCTCACGCATTGCGTCAGCAGGAAACCAAAATTTTCGCGGTTTGGCAATCCTTTGCAGGATTTCCGGTTCACGATCCCTGAGATTTGCGCGCCAACAGCACCCGCAGGGCTTCGCGGCCCTTGTTGTGCAGCTCTTCCATGACGCCGTCGGCCTTCATGTGCGCCTTCAGGTCCAGAAGCGCGCCCAACAGCGTGGCCTCGTCCAGATTGGAGAAGCCGGTCATGCGCAGAATCTTGACGGGATCCGCCGCCGGATCCATCCCTTGGAAGCCAAGCTTGTCTTTTTCCCGCCGCAGCATCGAACCGTCCTCCATCCAACCGCGCCACCCTGCCATTTAGGGGCAATCGTGCGTCCAAGCAAGGGGTTTGTTGGCCGTTCTCAACCGATTTCGTCGCGGGCCGGGCTGGCGGGGTAGGCGCCCATGATCTTGACCTCGTGGGTGAAGTGCGCGAGTTCGTCGAGCGCCAGTTGCATGGGGCGCGAATCGGGGTGGCCTTCGACCTCGGCGTAGAACTGCGCGGCCTGGAAACTGCCGCCCACCAGATAGCTTTCCAGCTTGGTCATATTGACGCCGTTGGTGGCGAAACCGCCCAGCGCCTTGTACAGGGCGGCGGGGATGTTGCGCACGCGGAACACGAAACTGGTCACCACCTTGGGCGCATCCAGCGGCGGGCGGCGTTCGTCCAGCGCCATGATGAGGAAGCGGGTGGTGTTGTGTTCGGCGTCCTCGATGTTGGCGCGCAGATCCTGCAGGCCGTAGATCTCGGCGGCCAGGGCCGACGCGATGGCGGCCTGGGTCCTGTCGCCCCGTTCCTTGATCATGTGCGCGGCCCCGGCGGTGTCGGCGTGGACCACCGGCTCCAACCCCAGTTCGCGGATCACCGTGCGGCATTGATTCAGGGCGTGCACATGGCTGTGCACGTGGGTGAGGTCGTCGAGCTTCGCCCCCGGCAGCGTCAGCAGGTGATGGTCGATGCGCTGGAAATGCTCGCCGATGATGTGCAGGCCGGAATTCGGCAACAGGTGATGGATGTCCGCCACGCGGCCCGCCACCGAATTGTCGATGGGAATCATCGCCAGCCGGGCGCGGCCGTCGTGCACGGCGGCGAAGGCGTCCTCGAACGTGGTGCAGGCCAGGGTTTCCATTTTGGGGAACACGGCGCGGCACGCCAGATCGGAATTGGCGCCGGGCTCGCCCTGGAAGGCGATGGTGTTGTCCGGGTTCTTGGTGGTGTGTTCCGCGTTCATCCGTGTTCTCACGCTTCCAAAATGCGCCGCGCGCGCTCCAGGTCGGCGGGAGTATCGACGCCGAACGGCACCGTGTCAACGCGCGCCGCGTCGATGCGCATGCCGTTTTCCAACGCGCGCAGCTGTTCCAGCTTTTCACGTTGTTCCAGCACGCCCGGCGGGAGCGAAATAAAGCGTTCCAGCGCGCCCCGGCGGTAGGCGTAGATGCCGATGTGATGCCACAGCGGCCCGTCGCCGTGCGGCACCGTGGCGCGGGAGAAATAGAGCGCCCGGCCGACCGTGGCGCCGTCCCGGAAGCCCACCACCGCCTTGACCACGTTGGGGTTGGTCTTTTCGTCCTCGTCCTCGATCCCGGCCACCAGGGTGGCGATGTCGACCGCCGGGTCCGCCAGGGGGGCGAGCGCGGCCCGCACCACCGCCGGTTCGATCACCGGCAGGTCGCCCTGCAGGTTCACCAGCACGTCGTGCCGCCCGTCCGGGTCCACGGCGCACAGCGCCTCGAAGATGCGGTCCGAACCGGACGGATGGTTGGGATCGGTGAGCACGGCCCGCCCGCCGGCGGCTTGGACGGCGTCCCGGATCTCCGCTTCGGCGCAGGCCACCACCACCGGGCCGACGTCGGCTTCGCGGGCGCGGTTCAAAACCTGGACGATCATGGGCAGCCCCGCGATGTCGGCGAGCGGCTTGCCCGGCAGGCGCGTCGAAGCCATGCGCGCGGGGATGATGACGATGGGGTTGGACATGGCGGAAACCTCGCAATCCGGACGGGAAACGCACGACACCACATCCCGTCCGTTCTGGCAAGACCGAGCCATTGCAGGCGCGCCGCCTTGCGGGTAAAGTGGCCGCGCGCCAACAGTTGATGATGAGACAGAAGGTGTCCGCCATGACGCCGCCCGCCGCCGCACCGACATCCAGAGACATCGAAGCCTTCGCCCAACTGGCGGGCCGGCTGGCGGATGTGGCGCGCCTGGAGATCCTGCCCCGGTTTCGCACCGGCATCGCGGTGGACGCCAAGTCCGACGCCTCGCCCGTCACCGAGGCCGACCGCGCCGCCGAACGCGCCATGCGCGCGCTGATCGGCGAGACCTATCCCGGCCACGGCATTCTGGGAGAAGAATACGGCCCCGAAAACACCGACGCCGAATACGTCTGGGTTCTGGACCCCATCGACGGCACCAATTCCTTCGTCACCGGCAAGCCGCTGTTCGGCACCCTGGTGGCGTTGTGCCGGTTGGGACGTCCCATCGTCGGCGTGATCGACGCGCCCGGGGTGAACGAACGCTGGGTCGGCGCGGCCGGTCTGCCCACCACGTTGAACGGCGAAGCGGTCCGCACCCGCGCGCTGGCGGAATTGGACCGGGCCTGGCTGTACGCCACCACGCCCGACATGTTCAAGGGCGCGGACCGGGATGCGTTCGCGCGGCTGTCGGGCGCGGCGTGGCGCACCGTCTACGGCGGAGACTGCTACGCCTACGGCCTGCTGGCGTCGGGGCATGTGGACCTGGTGTGCGAGGCCAGCCTCGGCACCTACGACTATTGCGCCCTGGCCCCGGTGGTCGAAGGCGCGGGCGGGGTGTTCACCGACTGGGCGGGCGCGCCCGTGGACCTGGATACCGACGGGCGGGTGCTGGCGGCCGGGAATGCGGCGCTGCACGCCCGCGCCCTGGCCGTTCTGCGCGGTTCGGAGGACGGGGCATGACCGTTGACGCGCCGTTCGCGACGGAACTGCTCAACGCCATCTCCAACCTGGTGGCGGTGGTCGAGAACGGGGCCATCACCTACATCAATCCGGCCGGAGTCTCCATTTTGGCGGCGGGCGGCGCGGAGTCGCTGATCGGGCGGGATCTGGCCGAATTCATCCACGCCGACTACGCCGACCTGATCGCGCTCGGCATCGAGGCCTTCGCCGAGGAAGAGGCGGGCGTGCCGCTGAAGATGCGTCCGCTCAACGCCGCGCCCATCGACGTTTTGCTGAGGGTGCAGCCGCTGGACGGCGGGTCCCACATGGTGGAATGCCGCGACATCACCAGCTTCATCCAGTCGGCCGAGGAAGCCCGGCGTCGCGAACAGCGTCTGGCCGGGGTGCTGGGCGCGGTGGCGGACGCCATCGTCACCATCGACGTCCGCGGAACCATGCAGTCGGTCAACCCCGCGACGGAACGGATCTTCGGCTTCACCAAGGCGGAGATGATCGGCCAGAGCGTCAATCTGCTGATGCCGGTGGAGCATGCCGACACCCATGACGCCCACATCCGCGACCACATGGAAAAGGGCACCACCAGGGCCATCGGCAACACCCGGGAAATGATCGGCAAGCGCAAGGACGGCACGGTGTTTCCCATCGAAGTGTCCGTGGCCGAGCTGCACGAAGGTGGGGAAACCCTGTTCACCGGCGTCATCCGCGACATCACGGACCGCAAAAAGGCCGAGGCGGAAATCCAGTATCTGGCGCACCATGACGCGCTGACGGGGCTGCCCAACCGCAACCTGTACGTCGAGCGCGTGGAGCGCGCCGTCCACCGCGCCAAGCGGTCCGGCAAGGTTCTGGCGCTGATGTTCATCGACCTGGACAAGTTCAAGCCCGTCAACGACCTGTTGGGCCACGAGGCGGGAGATCTGGTCCTTAAGACCGTGGCGGCGCGCCTGAAGCATTGCGTGCGCGAGTCGGACACCGTGGCGCGGCTGGGCGGCGACGAATTCGTCGCCATCCTGGAAAATCTGGACCATTGGCAAAGCGCCAAGGTGGTGGCGGAAAAGATCCTCAAATCCGTGCCCGAGCCCATCGTCACCGCCACCGGGGACGAGGCGTCGGTGGGCACGTCCATCGGCATCAGCGTCTATCCACACGACGGCCACGACGTGGACGAACTGACCAACGCCGCCGACCAGGCCATGTATGCGGTCAAGCAGGCCGGACGCGGCAACTACAAGTTCTTCTGCCAGCTTCCCGAACGGAATGCCTGAACGCGACGCTTGAACCCAGGCCCGTCAGCGGGCACAGTTCGCGAGGGGAAAATCCGCCAGCAACACGAGGACGTTCATGATGCGCTTGATTCCGTTCGCTGTTCTGATGGCCGCCTGGACATGGCTCGCCGGTCCGGCGTTGGCCGGGGACGCACCATCCCGTCACGGCCTCGCCATGCATGGAACGGTTAAATACGGCCCGGATTTCAAGCACTTCGATTACGTCAACCCGGATGCTCCAAAAGGCGGGACCATCCGGTACGGCGCGGAGGCCAGCTTCGACAGCCTCAACGGCTTCATCGCCAAGGGCGAAAGCGCGGCGGGGCTGGGGATGCTCTACGATTCGCTGCTGGCGTCGTCGGCCGACGAGCCGTTCAGCGCCTATGGGCTGTTGGCGGAACGCTTCGAAATGCCCGACGACCGCAGCTGGGTGACCTTCCATCTACGGCCCGAGGCGCGCTGGCACGACGGTAAGCCCGTCACCGCCGAAGACGTGAAATGGACGTTCGAGACGCTGACCACCAAAGGCGATCCGTCCTACCGCTTCTATTACGCGGACGTGGACCGGGTCGAAGTGGTGGACGAGCGCACCGTCACGTTCGTCTTCAAGCCCACCGAAAATCGCGAACTGCCGTTGATCGTCGGACAGATGTCGATTCTGCCCAAGCATTATTGGGATGGCCGGGATTTCGAAAGGACCACGCTGGAGCCGCCGCTGGGGTCCGGGGCCTATCGCATCGCGACGTTCGAAGCCGGGCAGTTCATCGAATACGAACGCGTCGGGGACTACTGGGGGCGCGGCGTTCCGGTCAACGTGGGGATGAACAATTTCGCGCGCATCCGTTACGACTACTTCCGCGACGCCAACGTGCTGGTGGAAGGCTTCAAGGGCGGGGTGATCGATTTTCGCGCGGAAAACAATTCCAAGATCTGGGCCACCGGCTACGACATGCCGGAAATCGAACGGGGCATGCTGAAAAAGGAAACCATCGGCCACCAGCGTCCGCAGGGCATGCAGGGCTACGTCTTCAACACCCGCCGGGATCAGTTCAATGACCCCCGCGTGCGCCAGGCGCTGGCCCATGCCTTCGATTTCGAATGGTCCAACAAGAACCTGTTTTACGGACAGTACACCCGGTCGCGCAGCTATTTCGACAATTCGGAGCTGGCGGCCACGGGGCTGCCATCGGCGGCGGAGCTGGAAATCCTCGAACCCTACCGCGGGCGCGTGCCGGACGACGTGTTCACCAAGGCCTACGCGCCCCCCGCCACCGACGGCGACGGGCGCATCCGCGCCAACCTGAAAATCGCCGACGATCTGTTGAAGGCGGCGGGCTGGACCATCAAGGGCAAGGACCGGGTGAACGAGACCACTGGCCAGACGCTGGCCTTCGAAATCCTGTTGGTGTCGCCCGCCTTCGAACGCATCACCCTGCCGTACGTCAAGAACCTGGAACGGCTCGGCGTGCAGGCGCGGGTGCGCACCATCGATTCCGCCCAGTACATCGAACGGGTCCGCACCTTCGACTTCGACATGCTGGTGACCAGCTGGGGCCAGTCCCTGTCGCCGGGCAACGAACAGCGGAACTTCTGGGGCTCCTCGTCGGCCGTTGAGCCGGGCGGGCGCAACTACGCCGGCATCCGGGACGCGGTGGTGGACGAGCTGGTCGAAAAGGTGATTTCCGCCCCCGACCGGGAGGCCCTGGTCAACCGGGTGCGCGCGCTGGACCGCGTGTTGCAGTGGGGCCATTACGTGGTTCCGCACTGGCACATCCCGTACGACCGCGTTATCTATTGGAACAAGTTCTCGCGCCCCGAAACCGTGCCCATGCAGGGCGCGCAGATCGGGGCTTGGTGGTATGACGAGACCAAGGCCCAGGCCTTGGCGAAGGCGCGCGGCAAGGAATAATAGCCGACTATGTTTGACTACGTCATTCGCCGGTTGCTGCTGATCGTGCCGACTCTGTTCGGCATCATGGTGGTGAACTTCATCATCGTCCAGGCGGCCCCCGGCGGACCGGTGGAAAAGATGATCGCCAAGGTCCAAGGTCTGGACGTGGAGGCGACGGCGCGGATTTCCGGCGGCGGCGGCGAAATGGCGCAGACCCGTCCGCAAGGCGCCCAGCCGGGCGGCGGCGGCGCGGGCGCCAAGTACCGGGGCGCGCAGGGGCTGGATCCCGAGTTCATCCAGGAAATCGAGCGCATGTACGGCTTCGACAAGCCCGCGCACGAGCGGTTCTGGATGATGATGAAGAACTACGCCGTATTGGATTTCGGCGACAGCTATTTCCGCGACGAAGGCGTGGTGGATCTGGTGATCGAAAAGATGCCGGTGTCCATCTCGCTGGGGCTGTGGACCACGCTTTTGGTGTACCTGATCGCCATCCCCCTGGGCATAGCCAAGGCGGTGCGCGACGGTTCGCGCTTCGACGTGGCGACCTCGTCGGTGGTGGTGGTGGGCAACGCGGTGCCGAGCTTCCTGTTCGCAATCCTGTTGGTGGTGCTGTTCGCGGGCGGCCGGTATTTCGACTGGTTCCCGTTGCGCGGCCTGGTGTCGGAACACTGGGCCGAGCTGTCGACCTGGGGGCAAATCAAGGACTACCTGTGGCACATGGTGCTGCCGGTGGGTTCCATGGTGATCGGCGGGTTCGCCGGGCTTACCATGCTGACCAAGAATTCGTATCTCGAGGAAATCAACAAGCAGTACGTCATGACCGCGCGGGCCAAGGGCCTGACGGAGGGGCGCATCCTGTACGGCCACGTGTTCCGCAACGCCATGCTGATCGTGGTGGCGGGCTTTCCCAGCGCCTTCGTCGGCATTCTTTTCACCGGCGCGCTGATCACGGAAATCATCTTCTCGCTGGACGGGTTGGGGCTGCTCGGCTTCAACGCGGCCATCAACCGCGACTATCCGGTGATGTTCGGCACGCTTTACGTTTTCACGCTGTTGGGATTGGTGCTGAACCTGGTGGGCGACGTGATGTACCACGTCATCGATCCGCGCATCACCTTCGACAAGGTGGAGCGCTGAGATGATTCTGTCGCCGCTCAACCGCCGCCGGCTCGACAACTTCAAGGCCAACCGCCGGGGCTATTGGTCGTTGTGGCTGTTCCTGGCGTTGTTCGGGCTCAGCATGGTGGCCGAGCTCGTCGCCAACGACCGGCCGATCCTGGTGGGCCACGGGGACGAGTTGTACATGCCCATCCTTTATGACTATCCGGAAACCACCTTCGGCGGGTTTCTGGAAACCCCCACCGAATACGCCGATCCCGAGGTTCAGGAGATGATCGAGGAGGACGGCTGGATCCTCTGGCCGCCGGTGCGCTTTTCCTTTGATACCGTCAACTACGCCCTCGACCAGCCCGCGCCGAGCCCGCCCAGCGGGTCCAATTGGCTGGGCACCGACGATCAGGGCCGCGACGTCCTGGCGCGCCTCATCTACGGCTTTCGCATCTCGGTTCTGTTCGGCCTGACGCTGACGGTGGTGAGTTCGCTGATCGGCATCGCGGCGGGCGCGGTGCAGGGCTATTTCGGCGGTCTGGTGGATCTCTTGTTCCAGCGCTTCATCGAAATCTGGTCCGGTTTGCCGATGCTGTTCCTGCTGATCATCCTGGCCTCGGTGGTGGAGCCCAATTTCTGGTGGCTGTTGGGCATCATGCTGCTGTTCAGTTGGATGGGGCTGGTGGGCGTGGTGCGGGCGGAATTCCTCAAGACCCGCAATTTCGACTACGTGCGCGCCGCCCGCGCGCTGGGCGTGTCGGACGCGACCATCATGATCCGCCACATCCTGCCCAACGCCATGGTGGCGACCGTCACGTTCCTGCCGTTCATCACGTCCGGCAGCATCACCACCCTGACGGCGCTGGATTTTCTGGGCTTCGGCCTGCCGCCGGGCTCGGCGTCCCTGGGCGAGCTTTTGAACCAGGGCAAGGCCAACCTGCACGCGCCGTGGCTGGGATTGACGGCGTTCTTCACCATTTCCGTCATGTTGTCGCTGCTGGTGTTCATCGGCGAGGCGGTGCGCGACGCCTTCGACCCCAGAAAGGTGTTCCGCCAATGACCAGACTTCTCGACGTCCGGGACCTGTCCGTCACCTTCGGCGAGGGCGAACGCGCCGTCGAGGCGGTCAAGGCTGTCTCTTTCCATGTCGAAAAGGGCGAGACCGTGGCGCTGGTGGGCGAAAGCGGATCCGGCAAGTCGGTGAGCGCGCTCAGCGTCATGCGGCTTTTGCCCTATCCGCACGCGCGCCATCCGTCGGGCTCGATCCTGTATCGCGGCCAGGAATTGATGGGCGCGCCGGAAGGCGTGATGCGGGGCCTGCGCGGTTCCGACATGTCCATGGTGTTCCAGGAACCGCTGAGCAGCCTCAACCCGCTGCATCCGGTGGGCCGCCAGGTCGCGGAAATGATCGCCACGCACCAGCCGTTGGGCCAGGCGCAAATCCAGGCGCGGGTCGAGGAATTGATGGCGCTGGTTGGGCTGGAGGCGCAAATTCCGCGCCTCAAAAGTCTGCCCCACGAATTTTCCGGCGGCCAGCAGCAGCGCATCATGATCGCCATGGCGCTGGCCAACGAACCGGACGTGTTGATCGCCGACGAGCCCACCACCGCCGTCGACGTCACCATCCAGGCGCAGATTCTCAAGTTGATGTCGGATTTGCAGCGGAAAATGGGGCTGGGCATTCTCTTCATCACCCACGATCTGGGCATCGTGCGCCGCATCGCGGACCGGGCCTATGTCATGCAGGGCGGGCGCGTGGTCGAGGAAGGCCCGACCCGTGCGCTGTTCGACGCGCCCAAGCACCCCTATACGCAAAAACTGTTGGCGGCCGAACCCAGGGGACGCCCCGGTCCCGCGCCCCAGGACGCGCCGGAAGTGATGACCGCCCAAGGCGTCAAAGTCTGGTATCCCATCCAGAAGGGCGTGATTCGACGCACCGTCGGCCACGTCAAGGCGGTGGACGGCGTCGATGTCGCCGTGCGGCGCGGCTGCACCGTGGGCGTGGTCGGGGAATCGGGTTCGGGCAAGTCGACGCTGGCGCGCGCGCTGCTGCGCCTGGAAACGTGCGACGGCCAAATCCGTTTCCGGGGCCAGGACATCCACGATCTCAAGAGCCGGGCGTTACGTCCGCTTCGGCGGAAAATGCAGATCGTGTTCCAGGACCCGTTCGGCAGTCTCAGCCCCCGCATGTCGGTGGCGCAGATCGTCGGCGAGGGGCTGGAAGTCCACGAACCCGCCATCCGCGCCCCCGAGCGGCGCGAACGCGTCGCCGCCGTGCTGGCCGAGGTGGGGTTGAGCCCGGACATGATGGATCGCTATCCCCACGAATTTTCCGGCGGACAGCGCCAGCGCATTTCGATCGCGCGCGCGCTGGTGCTGAAACCCGACCTGATGGTGCTGGACGAGCCCACCAGCGCGCTCGACGTCTCGGTCCAGGCGCAGATCGTCGACCTGTTGCGCGATCTCCAGGACAAATACGGGCTGGCGTATCTGTTCATCAGCCACGACCTCAAGGTCGTACGCGCGCTGGCCCACCACGTGGTGGTGATGCAAAAGGGCCGGGTGGTGGAGCAGGGCCCCGCCCAGGCGGTGTTCGACAGCCCCCGCGATCCCTACACCCGCGCGCTGATGGCCGCGGCCTTCGACATCCGCGCCGACGAAACGGGCGTGGTGGCCGGCTAGGGCATCGTGCGTCAAATACGACGCACGATGCTCCAGGATTTTGTGTGTCCTCGCCGGGCGCCGCGGCGATGCCGCGGGACGATTCGCATGAAAACGGGCCCCGCTGTTCGGCGGGGCCCGTTTCTTCCGTGCGCTTGGCCGCGGATCAGTTGGCCGCGGGGCGGTGCGCGTTCATGCGGGCCTCGGACTGCTCGCGCATCTGGCGGGCGTGGTCTTCCTGAGCCTTGCGCTGCGCGTCCATCTGGGCGCGGGCCTGTTCCATTTGCGCCTTGGCCTGGGCCTTCTGCGCCTCGATGCGCTGTTCCTGGGCCTTCTGCATGGCGTCGATGCGGGCGCGGTCTTGTTCCATCCGGGCTTCGGACTGGGCTTTCTGCGCCTCGATGCGCTGTTCCTGGGCCTGGCGGCGCTCTTCCATCTGCTGACGGGCCTGCTGCACATGGGCCGGAACCTGGGGTTCGGACGACGCGGCGCTCGGCTGGGCGATGTTCGCTTCGGCGACCACCACGGGGGCCTTGGCGTCGGCGGCGACGGCATCGATGGCCGCGACCACGTCGGCCTTGCTGGGGGCGGCGGGCTGAGCGGCGGCCGGGGCTGCGCTTGCGGCGGTCTGAGTGGCGGCCGGTTCGTTGACGCGGGCCAGGCCCATCGCCATCAAAACGAGGAGAACCGCGCCGGCGATGGAAAACGGATTGGAAACGAAGTCGCGCGCGGCCGAGGTCTTGGCCGGAGCTTCGCTCGCTTCGACGGCCTGGACGTCTTGGGATTCGGTGGTGTTGCTCATGATGTTCCCCTATGCGGAAAAACGGAGCGGCCCGGCGCAATGAGCGCGCCGGGCCGAACCGTGAAGGTTAGTTGGCCTTCGGAGCGGCCGGAGCGGCGGGAGCCGCCGGAGCCGCCGGAGCGCCCGGGTAGCCGTACGGGGCGCCGTAGGGAACGCCATACGGAGCGCCGTAGTAATACGGGGCGTAGCCGTTGTAACCGTTGTAGCCGTTGTAGCCGTTCCAGCCGTTGCCGCGCATGCGGGAGTTGCCGGACATGTTGAAGCTGAAGGAGCCGTCGCCGGAGCCGTCGCCCCAGCCGTCGCCAAAGCCGTTGTTGTTCCAGTTGTTGCCGCCCCAGCCGTCGTTCCAGGGACCCCAGCCGCCCCAAGCCTGGGCGGAGGTGGCGGAGAGGGCGGTGGCGCCGGCGACGGCGGCGATGGCGATGAGCTTGGTGAATTTCATGATCTGTCTCTTTCCGTGCTGTTGTTGTGTGGACACGAACGTACCGTCTGCCGCGTCGGGGGCGCGATCCATTCGGGCGTTCGATTTTGCTTGTTATTTCCCCCGGCTCTTGCGGCCGCGTTCCTCTAATTTAGATAAGACTTAATTAGCATCGACTAATGGAATTGTCAATACAAAAAGATTTACAAGAAAGCGGAGTCAAACCATCGGAGGCGCAAGCCCATGAGGTGAATCACCCCAATAGATTGATTCGAAAAAAAGATTTCTCGGGGTCACGATGGATTGAAGCGATCCTTCATGAGGGTGTCGGACAGGGCGGCGAGGGATTTTCCCGTGCGCTGACCGTAAAGAAAATCGAGAATCTCGCCTTCCCGTTGGGATTTGGCGGCCAGCAGAATGTCGTTGAGCAACGCGCCCATGATGACGTGGAACTCCAGATGGCCGAGCGCCTTGCTCCCCGGGGTGCGGGCTTCGTTCAGTTCATGAAGAAACAGGGATTTGGCGGGTTTGAAATCGGCGAACGACAAGCCGAATCGGATCAGGATGTTGTTGAGGAACAGGCGGTGCAGGTAGTTGCGGTGCACGCTTTCGAGGATCTGGTTGTCCGTGTCTCCCGACACCGCCAGAATGTGGCGCGCCTGTTCGTTGAGGATGCCGTAGGTGGCTTCGGGAACGATGTGCCGGATGTAGGCGTCGAGACCGACGGAGCTGCGCCGGTCGATGCCCTCGTCCGCGTCGCTCAACTTATAGGCGTAGGATAGTTTGCAGGACGCCAGGCGCAGCAGGAAAAAGGACCGCTGTTCGTGGCCTCCGGGGGCCTCGGGAACGTGTTCGGGGGCTTCGGCGACCCCGCCCTTCTGGCACGTGGCGCAGATATCCTGGATCCGGGCGCTGGCCATGCGCAGGCTTTCGTCCGCCATGGCGCGGTCGATGCGAGACCCGTGTTCGAGCACGTACTCGAACAAATCGTTGATCATGCCGCCGACCCGCTTGGGTCCGGTGCGGTCCGTCTCCTGATCCATGGAACAAGCTTAACCGCGATCAGGCGATGAAAGCGAGCAGAAACACGCCCAAGGCGATCCGATACAGCACGAACGGGGTGAAGCTGGCGCGTTTCAGCCACGCCATCATCAGGGCGATCGCCACCAGGGCGGCGGCGAAGGACAGGGCGGCGGCGGTTCCGGCCTCTGCCAGCAGCACGGCATCCCCGGCCTGGTAGAGTTCGAGCCCCGTCAAGGTCCCCGCGCCGATGATGGCGGGAATGCTGAGCAGCATGGAGAAACGGGCGCTGTCCGAGCGTTCCATGCCGAGCCAGCGTCCGACCGTCATGGTGATGCCGCTGCGCGACGTGCCGGGGATCAGGGCCAGGCATTGCGACGCGCCGATCAGCGCGACGTCGATCCAGCCCAGGTGCTCCATGCGCCGCACCGTCACGGAGTAGCGGTCGACAAGCCACAACAGAACGCCGAACCCCAACGTGGTCCAGCCGATCACTTGGACCGAGCGGATGCCGCCGGGCATCAGCGTGTTGAGCGCGTAACCGGCGGCCACCACGGGCAAGGTGCCAAGGATCACGAAGAACGCCAGCCGCGCGCCCGCATCGACGCCGCGGCCCTTGAGCATGCGCCACAGCCCGTTCAGCATGGCGGCGATGTCCTTGTGCAGATACAACACGACCGCGCCCAGGGTGCCCACATGCACCGCGATGTCCATGACAAGGCCCTGATCCGCCCATTTCAAAAGGTGGGGGACCAGAACCAGGTGGCCGCTGGAGCTGATGGGCAGGAATTCGGTGATCCCCTGCACCAGGGCGAGGATGGCGATATGCAAAAGGGGCACGCTGAGGGCGCTTTCGTCTCTATATGGGGTGCCGCTGGCGGCGCGCGACTTTATCCCAGTCCCGGGGGCGGGGGGAAGCGGGAATTCCACGCCCCCCGGACGGCGGAAAAATCGCCGATGCGGGCTTTCCATTTGGAAACGGATTCGCTATGTTCGCCAGCCGACCTGAGATTCAGGCCGGGCCCACGGTGTTGTGGCGAGCCGCGAAACACCTCTCAAGGAATTGAAATATTAGGACTTCAAGGCCGTAATAGGGCGGCTGAGCGATTGGAAACGACCATGATGAAAGCAAGCGGGTTGCCCGATAAACAGGGCCTGTACGACCCCTCCAACGAACACGACAACTGCGGCGTCGGCTTCATCTGCCACATCAAGAACAAACCGAGCCATGAAATCGTGCGTCAGGGTCTGCAGATTCTCGTCAATCTGGACCACCGCGGCGCGGTCGGCGCGGATCCGCTGGCGGGCGACGGCGCGGGCATCATCATGCAAATTCCCCACGACCTGCTGGCCGAGGACTGCGCCAAGCTGGGCTTCGAACTGCCCGCCGTCGGCGAATACGCCGTGGGCCAGGTGTTCCTGCCGCAGGGCGAGGATCTCCGCTCCAGCTGCATCCGCGCCTTTGAAAACGTGGTTCCGCGCGAAGGCCAGGTGATCCTGGGCTGGCGCGACGTGCCGGTCGACAATTCGTGCCTCGGCGAGAGCGTCAAGCCCGACGAGCCGGTGATCCGCCAGATCTTCATCGGCAAGGGCGCGGGCGTCGCCGACGAGGGGCATTTCCAACGCAAGCTGTTCGTCATCCGCAAGCAGGTCCACCACGAAGTGTGGGATGAAATGGGCGACGGCAGCCACGCCGGCTTCTACATCCCGACGCTGTCCACGCGCACCATCGTCTACAAGGGCATGGTGCTGTCGGGGAACCTGTCGAAGTTCTACCTGGACCTCAACGATCCGCGCTGCAAGTCGGCGCTGGCGTTGGTGCACCAGCGTTTCTCCACCAACACGTTCCCCAGCTGGGAACTGGCGCAGCCGTTCCGCTATCTGTGCCACAACGGCGAAATCAACACGGTCCGCGGCAACAAGAACTGGATGATGGCGCGCAAGGCGACCATGAGCTCCAAGGTGCTGGGCGGCGACCTGGACAAGCTGTGGCCGTTGATCGGCGATGGCGCGTCGGACTCGGCCACCTTCGACAACGCCTTGGAACTGTTGGTCGCGGGCGGCTATTCGCTGGCCCACGCCATGATGATGATGATCCCGGAAGCCTGGGACAGCAACCCGCTGATGAGCGCCGACCGCCGCGCGTTCTATGAATACCACGCCGCCCTGATGGAGCCGTGGGACGGCCCCGCCGCCGTGTGCTTCACCGACGGCCGCCAAATCGGCGCGACGCTGGACCGCAACGGTCTGCGTCCGGCGCGCTACATCGTCACCGACGACGATTTCGTGATCATGGGTTCGGAAGTCGGCGTTCTGCCGATTCCGGAAAGCAAGATCGTCAAGAAGTGGCGGTTGCAGCCGGGCAAGATGTTCCTCATCGACATGGCCGAGGGCCGCATCATCGACGACGAGGAAATCAAGCGCGGCTTGGCGAACGCCAAGCCCTATCAGAAGTGGCTCGACGAAACCCAGGTCAAGGTCGAGGACTTGGCGCCGGAAAACCCGGCCATGGCCCCGGACCACGACACCATGTTGGATGCCCAGCAGGCGTTCGGCTACACCAGCGAGGACATGAAGCACTTCATCCTGCCCATGGCGCTCACCGGTCAGGATCCGATCGGCTCGATGGGCCGCGACACCCCGGTGGCGGTGCTCAGCGACCGGCCCAAGGTGCTGTTCGACTACTTCGCCCAGAACTTCGCCCAGGTCACCAACCCGCCCATTGACCCGATCCGCGAGGAACTGGTGATGAGCCTGGTGAGCCTGATCGGTCCGCGCCCGAACCTTCTGGATCCGGACGATGCCGGGACGCGCAAGCGTCTGGAAGTGCGCCAGCCGATCCTGTCCAACATGGATCTGGAAAAGATCCGCCACATCGACGGCCACGACAAGGCGTTCAAGACCTGCACGCTGAGCATGGCGTACCCCGCCGACGCCGGCGCGCCCGGCATGGAGGCGGCCCTGGAAAACCTGTTCGCCGCCGCCGAGACGGCGGTCGCCGACGGCTTCAACATCATCATCCTGTCGGACCGCGGCCTGGACGAGAACCACATCTGCATTCCGTCCCTGCTGGCCACGGCGGGCGTGCATCACCACCTGATCCGCCGGGGCCTGCGCACCTCGGTCGGCCTGGTGGTGGAAACGGGCGAAGCGCGGCGCGTCCATGATTTCTGCCTGCTTGGCGGCTATGGCGCGGAAGCGATCAATCCGTATCTGGCGCTCGACAGCATCGGCGACATGGCGGGCGAACTGCCCGACGGCCTGAGCGTCGACGACGCCCGCTACCGTTACGTCAAGGCGGTGGCCAAGGGCATGCTCAAGGTGTTCTCCAAGATGGGGATCTCGACCTTCCAGTCCTATTGCGGCGCGCAGATCTTCGACGCCGTGGGCCTCAACGCCAACTTCATCGAGCGCTTCTTCACCGGCACCGCGTCCAAGGTGGGCGGCATCGGTCTGGACGAAGTGGCCGAGGAAACGGCACGCCGTCACCGCCTGGCGTTCGGCGAAAACCCGCTCTACCACAAGCACCTGGACGTGGGCGGCGAATTGGCGTGGCGTCACCGCGGCGAAGCGCACTGCTGGACGCCGGACACCATTTCCATGCTGCAACACGCCGTGCGCAAGGGCGACCGCGACACCTACCGCAAGTTCGAAGCGGCGATGAACGACCACGACGTCCGGTTCAAGAACCTGCGCGGTCTGTTCGCGATCAAGCCCGTGGGCAAGCCCGTGCCGCTGGACGAGGTCGAGCCCATCGACAAGATCTGCAAGCGTTTCGCCACCGGCGCCATGTCGTTCGGCTCCATTTCCTGGGAAGCGCACACCACCCTGGCGATCGCCATGAACCGTCTGGGCGGCAAGTCCAACACCGGCGAGGGCGGCGAGGAAGCGGTGCGCTTCAAGCCGCTGGAAAACGGCGACAGCATGCGTTCCGCCATCAAGCAGGTGGCGTCGGGCCGTTTCGGCGTGACCACCGAATACCTGGTCAACGCCGACGACATCCAGATCAAGATGGCCCAGGGCGCGAAGCCCGGCGAAGGCGGCCAGCTGCCCGGCCACAAGGTCGACGCATGGATCGCCCGCGTGCGCCACTCGACCCCGGGCGTCGGCCTGATTTCGCCGCCGCCGCACCATGACATCTATTCCATCGAGGATCTGGCGCAGCTGATCCACGATCTGAAGAACGTCAACCCCACGGCGCGCATCTCGGTCAAGCTGGTGTCCGAAGTGGGCGTCGGCACGGTGGCCGCGGGCGTGTCCAAGGCGCACGCCGACCACGTCACCATTTCCGGCTTCGACGGGGGAACCGGCGCGTCGCCCATCACCTCCATCCAGCATGCCGGCAGCCCGTGGGAAATCGGCCTGGCCGAAACCCACCAGACGCTGGTGCTGAACCGCCTGCGCGGGCGCATCTGCGTGCAGGTCGACGGCGGTCTGCGCACGGCCCGCGACGTGGTCGTGGGCGCGTTGCTGGGCGCGGACGAATTCGGCTTCGCCACGGCGGCGCTGATCGCCGAAGGGTGCCTGATGATGCGCAAGTGCCACCTCAACACCTGCCCGGTCGGCATCGCCACCCAGAACCCGGAACTGCGCAAGCTGTTCCCGGGCGAACCGGCGCACGTGGTGAACTACTTCACCTTCCTGGCCGAGGAAATGCGCGTGATCATGGCCGAGCTGGGCTTCCGCACCGTCGAGGACATGATCGGCCGTTCCGATTGCCTGGAAATGAACGCCGCCATCAAGCACTGGAAGGCGCAGGGCCTGGACTTCTCCGGCATTCTGCACCGCCCGAACGTGCCCGCCGACGTGGCCGTGCGCCACTGCGAAAGCCAGGACCACGGCCTGGACAAGGCGCTCGACAACGGCTTCATCAAGGACGCGGCCGCGGCCATCGAAACCGGCGCGCCGGTCAAGATTTCCACCAGGTTCGTCAACGTCAACCGCACCATCGGCACGATGCTGTCGGGCGAGGTGGCGAAAAAGTACGGCGCCGCGGGTCTGGCGGAGGACACCATCTTCATCGACGCCGTCGGCACCGCGGGCCAGAGCCTTGGCGCGTGGCTGGCCAAGGGCGTGACCATCGATCTCAAGGGCGACGCCAACGACTATGTCGGCAAGGGCTTGGCGGGCGGGCGCATCGTCATCCGCCCGGCGGACGACTGCGCCATCGACGATCCGGCCGACAATATCATCGTCGGCAACACGTGCCTGTACGGCGCGACGTCGGGCGAAGTGTACTTCCAGGGCGTGGGCGGCGAGCGGTTCGCGGTGCGCAATTCCGGCGCCACCGCCGTGGTCGAAGGCGTGGGCGACCACGGCTGCGAATACATGACCGGCGGCGTCGTGGTGGTGCTGGGCGGCACCGGACGCAACTTCGCGGCCGGCATGTCGGGCGGCGTCGCCTATGTGCTGGACGAAGCGGGCGATTTCGAAAGCCGCTGCAACCTCGCCCAGGTGGACCTGGAACCGATCGAGGCCGAAGACCGCCTGATGGAGGAGATCGAGGGCCAGGGCGGGGATCTCGAAACGCACGGCCGGGTCGACATCGATCGCGACATGACGCGTTACGACGAAATGCGCCTCAAGACGCTGATCGAAAAGCACCATCACTACACCGCCAGCGCGCGCGCCAAGGCGATTCTTGACGACTGGGCTGCGTACCGCGCCAAGTTCGTCAAGGTGATGCCGGTGGAATACCGCCGCGCGCTCCAGGAAATGCAGGCCAAGAAACAGGCCTCGGAACACGACGGCGTCAACACTTCGGTGGGGAACTGAGACCATGGGCAAGCCAACCGGATTTTTGGAGCACGACCGCCGCGACCGTTCTTACGCGCCGGTTTCGGACCGCGTCGGGCATTATGACGAGTTCATGATCGCGCTGTCGGAAGACGAACTGAAGGCCCAGGGCTCGCGCTGCATGGACTGCGGCATTCCCTATTGCCACAACGGCTGCCCGGTGATGAACATCATCCCGGAATGGAACGACCTGACGTATCACGGCGACATGCAGGCCGCGTTGGAGGTGTTGCACTCCACCAACAACTTCCCGGAATTCACCGGCCGCGTGTGTCCGGCCCCGTGCGAGGCGTCGTGCACGTTGAACCTGGGCGACCGCGCGGTCACCATCAAGACCATCGAATGCGCCATCGTCGACCGGGGCTGGGCCGAAGGCTGGATCAAGCCCAAGATCGCCAAGACCCACACCGACAAGAAAGTCGCCGTGGTCGGCGCCGGTCCGGCGGGCATGGCCTGCGCCCAGCAGTTGGCGCGCGCCGGGCACAAGGTCACGCTGTATGAAAAGAACGCGCACGCGGGCGGTTTGCTGCGCTACGGCATTCCCGACTTCAAGTTGAACAAGTCGATCATCGACCGCCGTTTGGGCCAGATGCAGGCCGAAGGGGTCGATTTCCGCCCCAACACCGCCGTCGGCGTCGACAAGCCGGCGTCGGATCTGTTGAACCAATTCGACGCCGTGGTGTTGACGGGCGGTTCGGAAAAGCCGCGCGATCTGCCCGTGCCGGGTCGGGAGTTGAACGGCGTGCACTACGCCATGGACTTCCTGACCCAGCAGAACCGCCGCGTCGGCGGCGAGGCCGTGGGCGCGGAGGACATCCTGGCCACGGATAAAAACGTGCTGGTCATCGGCGGCGGCGACACCGGCGCGGATTGCGTCGGCACTTCGGCCCGCCAGGGCGCGGCGTCGATCACCCAGATCGAAATCATGCCCAAGCCCCCGGTCAAGGAAGAGAAGCTCACCACCTGGCCGAACTGGCCCTTGAAGCTGCGCACCTCCACCAGCCACGAGGAGGGCTGCGCGCGCGACTGGTCCGTCATGACCAAGGAATTCATCGACGACGGCGCGGGCAACGTGAAGGCCGCCATTTGCGTGCGCGTCGAATGGAAGAACGGCGCGCCGCAGGAAATCGCCGGGTCCGAATTCGAAATCCCCTGCGACCGCGTGTTCCTGGCCATGGGCTTCGTCCATCCGGTCCACGAAGGCATGATCGACCAGTTGGCCGTGGACAAGGACGCGCGCGGCAACGTCGCGGCCGACACCGACAAGTACCAGACCTCCAACCCCAAGGTGTTCGCCGCGGGCGACATGCGCCGGGGCCAATCTCTGGTGGTGTGGGCCATCCGCGAAGGCCGCCAGGCCGCCCGCGCGGTGGACGAATTCCTGATGGGGTCGACGGAACTGCCGCGCTGACCGGGGCCCCACGTCATGGGAAAGGGCCGCAGGGCAATCCGGGCGGCCCTTTTTCGGTGTTTGCCCGGCCGTGTGATTTGTGCTGGAATCGTCGCGACGCGGCCCCATATGAAAAAACACCAAGGCGCACGGGCGCCGGATGGCGTCGGCGTGCGCTCTGAGGCATGAGGGAACGGAATCCGTGAAAACACATGGCGTTCTGGCGGCGGCCTTCGCCGTCATCATGATTTTGGTGTTGGGATCGCACGCGCGCGCGGCCGTGCACGACGTCTATGTGCTCAACAGTTCCACCGCCGCGCCATATGTGACCGAAGACCGACAGGGCTTTCTCGACCTCGTGGTGGCGGAGGCGTTTCGGCGCGTCGGCCTCAAGGGCGAAGTGGCCTACTACGACGCGTCCAAGCGCGCCCTGTTGAACGCCAACGAGGACATCGACCAAGGGGTGGCGATGCGCATCAAGGGGCTGGAGGCCACCTACCCCAACCTGGTGCGCGTTCCGGAACCCGTCATATCAAACGATTTCGTGGCCTATTCCCTGGGAACGGCCGTGGACACGTCGTCCTGGGCGGCCTTGGCGCCGTACGCCGTGACCTACATCCACGGCTGGGTGGTTTTCGAACGCAATCTGAGCCCGGGCCAACAGTCGTTTCCCGTCAAGACGGCGGAGCAGATGTTCGCCATGCTGAAGAAAGGCCATGTGGACGTGGTGCTGTATGAACGCTGGCAAGGGTTGCAGGTCGCCAAGGGGCAGGGCCTCGCCATCCGGGTGCAGGACCCGCCGCTGGCTTCGGTCGAGATGTTCATGTACGTCCACAAGAACCACGCCGATTTGACGGACCGTCTGGCGGAGGCCTTGAAGGCGATGAAGGCGGACGGGACCTACCAGTCCATTTTCGACCGCACGCTGTCCCCGTTGGCGCCCGAATAAGCCGGACTTGGAGAACGGTATTCGAACATGACCGCCCCGTTCCGTTCCAATCGCATCGCCCGCAAGCTGATCACCGTCTTGATCCTGTTCAGCTCGGTCCTGACGGTGGGGACGACGGGGGTGCAGTTGTGGGCGGAATATCATCGCGACATCAATTCCATTAAGTCCTTTTTCAGCCAGATCGAGCGCAGTTACGTCGAGGCGGTCACCGTAAACGTCTGGATCGCCGACGAACAACGCCTGCAATTGCAGATGAACGGCATCGTGGAATTCCCCGATTTTTCGTATGCCGCCGTGCGCGACAATCTGGACGAGGTCATGGCCAAGGCCGGCGAGGACGGGGACGAGGGGATGATGCGGCGGAGTTGGAAGCTCAACTACGACTTCCGCGGCGAGACAATGGCGATCGGCCATTTGACCGTGGCCGCCAGCCTGGACGCCGTTTACGACCGGGTGATCAGCCGCATCGGTCTGATCCTGGGGATCAACGCGGTCAAGACCTTCCTGGTGGCGGTTTTTCTGTTCGCCCTGGTGTACGGGCTGTTGACCCGGCATCTGGACGTGATGGCGCGCTACGCCACGGATCTGGACCCGGAACACGATCGCGGCGATCTGTCCCTGGATCGGGGCCGCTTCTGCATGGGCCGGGACGAACTGGACGATCTGGCCCTGGCGCTCAACGCCATGAAGGGCCGGTTGTTCGAGGCTTTGTCCGACGCCCGCCAACTGTCCGAGGAATTGGAGATCCGCGTGCGCGGCCGGGTGCGGGCGCTCACCCAGGAAATCAAGGAACGCAAGAAGGTCGCCGACCAATTGGCCGAGCGCGAAGCGCGGCTGCGCGACATCGCGGAAACCGCGTCCGACTGGTTCTGGGAAATGGGACCGGATCTGACCTTCACGTACATTTCCGATGGCGCATTGCACAACGTCGACATGGCCATGGAGGACATGATCGGCAAGCCGCGCACGGCGCTCAATGACGAGCCGCAAGAGAAAGCCAAGTGGGATCGCCATCTGGCCGACCTAGCCGCCCACCGCCCGTTTCGCGATTTCACCTATCGCGCGCGCATGCCCAGCGGCGACGTCGTCCATTTGCGCGTCAGCGGCAAGCCGCTGTTCGGCAAGGACGGGGAATTCCTGGGCTATCGCGGCACCAGCACCAACATCACCGCCCAGATGAAGGCCGAGGCCCGCGCCGCCCAGGCCCAGGACCAATTGCGGGTGCTGTCGTCCGCCATGGAGCAAAGCCCGTCCGCGGTGTTCATCACCGGCGTTTCGGGAATCATCGAATACGTCAACACCCGCTTCACCGAACTGACCGGTTATGAATACCACGAAGCGGTGGGCGAAACCCCCCGCATCCTCAAATCACCCGACACGCCCCGGGAGGTGCATGCCGATCTGTGGCGGACCATCAGCCAGGGGCGCGAATGGCGCGGGGAAATCAAGGACAATAGCAAGGACGGCAGCGAATTCTGGGCCTATGCCACCATCGCCCCGGTGAAGGACGCCTCGGGCGCCATCACCCACTTCGTGGCGATCCACGAAGACATTACCGAGCGCAAGGAAAACGAGGAGCGGCTGCGCGACGCCACCCGTCGCGCCGAGGTCGCCAACAAGGCCAAGTCCGAACTGTTGGCCAACATGAGCCATGAGCTGCGCACGCCGCTCAACGCCATCATCGGGTTTTCCGACATGATGGTGAACACCGTGTTCGGGCCGTTGGGACACGGTCATTACGCGGAATATTCCCGCGACATCAACGAGAGCGGCCGCCACCTTCTCAGCCTCATCAACGACATCCTCGACGTTTCCGCCATCGAGGCCGGCAAGCTGGAGTTGCGCCCCGAGCCCCTGGCCCTGGACGCGGTCGCGCGTCAATCCATGAAGCTGGTGGAGCCCCGCGCCGAAAAGGGCGGCGTGCGGCTGTTCGGCGACATGGCGCCCGACCTGCCCACGTTTTTCGGGGACGAGCGGCGGATCAAGCAGATCCTGCTCAACCTGTTGTCCAACGCCGTCAAGTTCACGCCCGAGGACGGCAGCGTGACCCTGGCCCTCACCCGCGCGCCCGACGGCGGGGTGGTCATGGCGGTGACGGACACGGGCATCGGCATGGACGAGGACGGCGTGGCTCAGGCGCTGACCCAGTTCGGCCAGGTGGACAGCAAGCTGGCGCGCAAATACGAAGGCACGGGCCTGGGGCTGCCGCTCACCAAAAGCCTGGTGGAACTGCACGGCGGCGTTCTCGAAATCCGCTCCGCCCTGGGTCGGGGCACCACAGTGACGGTCCGCTTCCCCGCGGATCGCAGTTTGGCATAAGCCCCTTTGCAAATCCGTCCAGGCGTCCTATATCAGCGACAAACGTTACGTCTTCCAAGGATGGATGCGATGATTTCCTACACTCTGATTTGCGACAAGGACCACGAGTTCGCCCACCACTTCGACGGTTACGACGATTGCATGGCGCAGTTGAAGGCGGGCAAGGTGACGTGCCCCACGTGCGGCTCGAAAACGATTTCCAAGGGCCTGTCCGCCCCCAACGTCGGCGGCAAGTCGGCCCAGCCTGCGGCGCCGTCCTGTCCGGCGGCGGGCGGCTGCATGAACGGCATGTGCGGCCTGAACCGCTAAGTCATTCGAGCATCGACAGCTCGGCGTCGGGTTGCGGCAGGGCCTCACGGTCCTCATGGGCGCCCAGCGCGTCGAACAGGGCCGTCCGCATGACCAGGGGGAGCTTCAGATCGAAGCCGCGCTCCACGGCCGACATGGCGACGCGCGCGGCCTGGTCGTCATTGGCCCTGGCCCGTCCGTCCCTGTAAATCACGCGCGGAAACACGCGCAACACCGTGACCAGCGCCACCGCGCCTTCGGGGCTTTCGGCCATCATGCACAATTGTCCGGCGGCCGCCGCGCTGATGACGCGGGAAAAGCGGGCGCGGATGGCTTGGCGGACTTCGTGGTCCGGGACGTACAGGACCCCCCGGTCCATGCCGGGTCCTTCTTCGTCCGCCGTGCCATACCAAAACCGGTTGATGGCGTCGGTGACGTGGGCAAGTGTTCTGACGTTCATACCCGGCCCCACATCCGGAGAGGGCTCATGCTCCGGATCTCAATATTTGTAGGATTATAAGGGATTCTCCGCGTGGTGGATATGACGTTCGTCACATCCCCGTTTCAGGCGGCGCGCCTTAACCCTGAGGCGGGCCGCTGCGGCGAGCATTGAGCGAGCGGCCAAGCCGCCGGCGGCGGCGCCCGGCAAGGGCAACCATAGGGTCTAAAGCGAAACCTGGTTGCGACCGCCGTCCTTGGCGCGGTAAAGCGCCTGGTCGGCGGCCTTGAGTACCTCTTGCGGGTCTTCTCCGCCTCCGTGTGGGGCCGCGCCGATGGAAATGGTGACCCTGACGGTGTCGGACGGCGGCGGGGCCTTCCCTTTTCCGGTCTTTCGGGGCTTGGCGGCGCCGTTGACGGTGTCCGGACGGTCCTTGGCGCGCAGGGTGAACGATGATGCTTCGATCGCGGCGCGCAGTTTTTCCAGATGGGGCAACGCGGCCTCGGCGTCCTTGCGGGGGAACAGCACGGTGAATTCCTCCCCGCCGTAGCGGAACGGGCGGCCGCCCCCGGTCACCTTCATCATCCTTGCGGCGACCATTTTCAGGACCTGGTCGCCGACGTCGTGGCCGTAGGTGTCGTTGAACTTCTTGAAATGATCCACGTCCAGCATGGCGACGGTGTAGGTTCCGCTCAGGGACCTGAGGTCGTGCATCAGCGCGCGCCGGCCCGCGAGACCGGTCAATTCGTCGATGAACGCCAGCGTGTAGCTTTCCTGCGCCACCGCCGCGATCAGGACCGCGAGGCTCAGGGAGAACATCGCCGCCGGCAGCCCGGGGTGTCCTATCGCGTGCAGCGCCAGGACCGCCGCCGCCGTGGCGCCGAACAGGCCGCCGTCGATCGCGCCGCCGCTCATCGCGGCGCGCGCCAACAGCGCCGCCAGGGCCAGCCCCATCAGCAGGATCGCCGGTTGCGGCAGCCACGACCAATGGTCCCAGGATTCGTCGAACAGGCGGAAATGCAGCACCGCGTCCGCCGTCGCCCGCGCGCCCGCTCCGGCGTCCCATACCGCCAGAAGCACCGCCGCCTGAAACAGCAGGAACACGCCCCGCGCCAGCATGCCGTGCGACATCAGTCCCCGGTCCGTCTTGAAGGCGGCGAGCGCCGCGTTGACGGGAAACGCCACGGCCAACGCGGCGTAAATCACGGTGATTTCCGGCGCGCGCATGCCGCCCGCCGCGATGGAGGGGTGAACCAGCGCCGCGACCGCCCAGTGCATGCCCACCACCAAGACCGCCATCAACACCACGCGCGGGCGCTTGAACCAGGCGCCCAGCACGGCCGCGACCAAGCCCAACAGATACGGCAGGACCGGCAACACCGCCGTCATGGGCGCCGGCATCGGCGGGCGCGCGGACATCAGCGCCAGCCCCATGCTCAGGGCCAGGGCCGGAAACAGCAACACCAAAAGTGCATTTCTCGCGGTCATGCATTCGTGGTACACGAAAACGGTCAACAACCCGTTAAAAGGCGAACAGACAATGAACATTTGGATCGTGTTGGGCGGGCTGAACGCCGGGCTGGCCGTCGGGCTTGGCGCCTACGGCTGGCACAAGGTGCAAGACGACGTCTTCATGATGGGGACGCAGTATCACATGTGGCACGCGTTGGGGATGATCGCGGTGGGTTTGCTGGCCAGCCGTGCCGCGAACCGGCTGTTGGATGCGGCCGGGGCGTTGTTCCTGGTGGGGATCTATCTGTTCTGCGGCAGCCTGTACGCCTTTGGCGGCATCACGGTGGTGCCGGCCGACGGTCTCGCCCCGTGGGGGGGAACGGCGATGATGGGCGGATGGGCGTTGCTGGCATTGGCTGGCGGACGCGTGGCCCGGCGCGGGGGGTGAGTTCCGGCGAATCCGCTTTTGCGTCCGGTCCCGGCGCGCTATCCTATTGATATGACGACCGACGACGAGCGCTACGGCGACACACGCGCATGGTTGCGGCTGCGCGTGCGCACGGCCGACGTGTTGTTCGCGGGCGAGCGCGGCGAGCCCATCACCCACCGGGTGGACTTGGCACTGATCGTGTTGATCTCGCTCAACGTGATCGCGGTGGTGCTGCAATCCGTGCAAACCATTTACGCCGCCGCGCCGGGGCTGTTCCACGGCTTCGAGGTGTTCTCGGTGATCGTGTTCACCGGGGAGTACTTGGCGCGGACGTGGTCGTCGGTGGACAACCCGTGGAAATCCGGCCGCGACCGCCCGGTCTTGGCGCGTATACGCTATATGCTGACCAAGATGGCGATCATCGATCTGATCGCCATCGCTCCGTTCTATCTGGGCATGTTCATGTCGGCGGATCTGCGCATCTTGCGGGCGCTGCGGTTGCTCCGAATCTTCAAGCTGACGCGCTATTCCAGCGCCATGACCCTGTTGCTCCAGGTGGTGCGCGAAGAGGCCAGAACCATCGGCGCGGCGCTGTTCGTCGCCATGCTGTTGGTGTTCGTGGCTTCGACGTTGGCGTTCATCGTCGAGCACGAGGCCCAGCCCAAGGTCTTTTCCTCCATCCCCATGGCCATGTATTGGGCGGTCGTCACCATGACCACCGTGGGCTATGGCGACATGGTTCCGGTGACGGCGGCGGGCAAGGTGCTGGGCGGCATCATCGGCATCATCGGGCTGGGCATGGTGGCGCTGCCGGCGGGCATCCTGGCTTCGGGCTTCAACAACGCGCTGCACCGCCGCCGCGCCATGCTGCACGAAAAGATCGTCGACGCCATGCGGGACGGTCGGATCACGGCCGAGGAGCAGGTCAACCTGGACGCCCTGGTGCGCCGTCTCAACCTCAACGACGTCGATGCGCGCGCGGTGATATTCGCCGTGCGCCACCAGATGGCCGCCGGGGAGAAGGATGTCTGCCCCCATTGCGGCAAGCCCATCCATGACGCCTACGCCGACGACGACATCGACAACCCGGAATCCGGCGGATAGTCGCGAATCGTTGATTTTCCTATACCCATAGTCGGCTATATAGGATACACTGCGCCGCCGTGGCAGAACCGCCACGAAATACGGGGGAATACGTCATGTCCACGGACCGTGAAAAAACGCCGGCCAACGTCGTCAACCACTTGGCGCGCGTCATGACCCAGGCGCTCAACGACCAGCTCAAGGCCCACGGCGTCGCGCCGGGGCAGATGCCGGTGCTCATGTGCCTGTGGGAACAGGACGGCCTGACCCAGCGCGAACTTTACGAACGGGTGAAGATCGAACAGGCGACCATGTCCAACACGCTGAAGCGCATGGAACGCGACTGCCTGATCTATCGCGAGCCCGATCCCAACGACCGCCGCTCCATGCGCATCCATCTGACCGGAATGGCGCGGCAGCTCGAAGACGACATCACCGCCAAGGCCAAGCAGGTCAACAAGGCGGCCTTCGACGGCATCAAGAAGAAAGAGCGCAAGCAGGTCCTGGACCTGTTGGGGCGGATGATCGAAAATCTGGAAACTCTGCGTCAGGACTAATTACAGCGCCTCGCCGCAGGCGTGTCCCGACGCCCACGCCCACTGAAAATTGAACCCACCCAGGTGGCCGGTGACGTCCACGGTCTCGCCGATGAAATACAGGCCTGGGACCGTTCGCGCTTCCATGGTCTTGGACGACAGCTCCCGCGTATCCACCCCGCCCACCGTCACCTCGGCGGTGCGCATCCCTTCCGAACCGTTGGGCAGGACGCGCCAGGCGTTGACGCTGTCGGCCAGACGGCGCAGCGCCTTGTCGGGGGTTTCCCCCAAACGGCCGACGCTGGGGACCGCGTCAGCCCAGCGGTGCGCCAAGCGGGTCGGCAGCCATTGGGCCAGCACGGTGCGGGTTTCCTTCCTGGGCGTGTCGGCCTTGGCTTGTTTCAGGCGGGCGAACACGTCGACGCCGGGCAGCAGGTCCAGGGTGATGGCGTCGCCTTTGCGCCAATAGGAGGAAATCTGCAAGATCACGGGGCCGCTCAGCCCGCGATGGGTGAACAGCAGGGCCTCGGCGAAGCGGACCTTGCCGAGCGTCGCCGAGGCCGCCAGAGAGATGCCGCTGAGGCCGTCCAGCAGGGCCATGGTTTCAGCTTCGAAGGTGAGCGGCACCAGCCCCGCGCGGGGCTCGACAACCTTAAGCCCGAACTGTTTCGCCACCGCGTAGCCGAAGCCGCTGGCCCCCATCTTGGGGATCGACGGCCCGCCGGTGGCGATCACCACGGATGGGGCCTCGAACCGGCCGCGGCTGGTGTCCACCGCGAAGCCCGCCCCCGTCCGCTCGACGAGGGAGACATCGACGCCGGTGCGGATGTCGCTGCCGGCGGCTTCGGCCAGCAGCATGTCGATCACCTGTTGGGCGGAGCCGTCGCAAAACAACTGACCATGATCGCGTTCGTGGTACGCGATGCCGTATGCTTCCACCAGCGCGATGAAATCCCCGGGAGTGTAGCGTTTCAACGCCGACACGCAAAAGCGCGGGTTGTCCGACAGATAGTCGGCCGGAGACACCGCGCGATTGGTGAAGTTCGAACGCCCGCCGCCGGAAATGCGGATCTTTTGCCCGACTTCGCCGTTGTGGTCGAGGACCAGGACGCGCCGTCCGCGCCGGACGGCGACGCCCGCGCACATGAGCCCGGCCGCCCCCGCGCCGATGATGATCGCGTCATAAGTGGACATGGGCGAGGTATAAACCAACCCAGCTCCGCCGCCAAGGACGGCGGAGCCGGGCCAGATTCAACCTAAGCCTTTCCCGTTCAATCTGACGCATATCCGGCAACCTTGAAGAAGGTGCAGCATTCCGTTGGTTCGAACAGGTCGCATATTTCGCCGAGGGCCTCCATGAAGTGTTCGTCAACTCTACCCTAAGCTCCCCAAGAAGACATAAGCTCTTTCCCAAATTCCACTTTAAACCTAGATGCCTGTGGGCTGTGACGGTCGACATAACCTCGGCATGCCCCCAAACAGACAAAACCCCCGAAACACGAAGTTCCAGGGGTTTTGAGAATAATGGTGCCCAGGGGCGGATTTGAACCACCGACACGCGGATTCACATCTTTCTGGCGGCCCCTTAGAGCATCTTTGAGATCATCCTGTTCTGAAGAAGCATTTGCCCCCTTGTCAGCGCCACGGAATTGGAAATAGCGTGTTCCGTCCTTTTACGAGTGCATGTCCAAATGCGGCTCATGGGAGACCTATATGGACCAATCCTCAAATGCCCCTCAGTCGACGTTAGGAAAGGTTTTGCGTTGGCTGGGGTTGGCCGTGCTCTGCTTCACTTTCGTTCGATACGGTTACGGCTTTTTCACGACACTCTCAGACGCTTCCGTTGGCGCCTATGCCCCCTTGATTCTAGTGGAGGGAGCTGTTTGGGCTGCGGTCGGTGCTGTTCTCGTCTGGCTTGGATCTCGTATGGGGCGGACCACGTCAGGAGACGGTGATGTTGCGGACATTGACAAAACATCCAGAACGCTTGCTTTGATTTTTTGGTGCCAAGCCCTGTTAGGGCTTATTCCCGCGGCTCTGCTGGCGGCATTCCTGGGTGGCGTTTCCGTGGATGCGCCAAGCACCCCGGAGTATGTGTTTTATGTTACCGCAGCCGCCACCTTCGCGGCGGTTGCCGCCCTTTCATCCGCCTTGCCGTGGTGGATAGGAAAAATGGTGATGCTTGGGCGGCCCTGGGGGCTTCGCGGAGCCGCCATATACGCCGCCATCACTCTCCCCGCGTTTCCCTATGGGACCATCCTGGGTGGGGTGGAACTCGCCCTTGTTTATCAGATCCACACAAAGCGAAAAAAATCTCAAGACAACCCAGCCTCATCATAACGGCCATCGCCACCCGCGTAAGGGTCGGCATAAACGGCCACCCTCCCCAAAAGCGAATGTAGCGCTCCTCATGAATTTAGAGGAAGAATCGCTAGAACTTGGAGCAGAAAAAAGGGCCTCAAATGACGTTTTGAGGCCCTTTTAAGTACCCTGTTAAAGGGCTTCTGAACGTCTTTTTAGGAGCATTCGCTGGATTGTCCTCACCGAGGGGCATTTCTGGTCATTATTAGCTGTCCACTCCGCCACCTGTTTGTGCAAATCGGCCACATTAATATTAGGCAGACCTTCGATGGTATCGTTAATAAATTGAGTCAGCCCAGGTGCATCCGTCAAACACGTCTTAGTACGCCCCTTCCAAGATGGAAATAGACCGTCGATACCCTGTTCCTTGAAGGCTTTTTTCCAATTCCATATAGTCATGCCCGTGAACTTGGGGATGGCTTCATAAACCCACTCTGAAAGCCCAGGAATGGCCCTGTTTGGGAACGACTCGACAGCCCATTCAACGGCCTTGCGAACCCCAATATCGTGATCATGGCGGTAGCGATCAATGGCCTCCAAAATGGCTACGCGCGCATCGGCAATTTGTTGTTGCCTTTCATGGATTTTGGCACGGGATGCTTCTTTATGGGCCGCATAGGCCTGTACGCTGTTATCACCGCGTTTAGCCTCATTCGCCTCAATTAGGGCCTGTACGGCCTTCGCGTAGCGCTCACGGGCGGATTCAAGGGCCTGTCTGGCTTGTTCCACTTCATCTGTCAGCATGGCTAATCTCCCTATTTTTATTCATCTGCCGAGTT